>DAIDTV010000288.1 GCA_027457005.1 Chloroflexota bacterium | reverse complement strand
GTTGTGTGCGCCACGCCCGGTGACACCGTCCTCGACGGTGGCAGCGGCGACACCCTGGCGGGGTGCCGGCAGACCGGAGCGGCACCTGCCGTTGTGAGCCCCTCGGCGATCGGAGCCGACATCTCCTGGCCCCAGTGCGGGGCCTCGTACCCGGCCAACCCCGGGTTCGGGCTGGTGGGCGTGACCGCGGGCCTCGCCTTCAGCGCCAACCCGTGCCTGGCGAGCGAACTCGCCTGGGCGGGCGGCACGAACGCCCAGCTCGTGGTCAACACGGGCAACCCGGGCCCCGCGCTGTCGACGCACTGGCCCACCGGGCAGACCGTGCCGATGTCGTGTGACGCGGCCAGCCCCGACACCGCCGCGTGCGCCTACGACTACGGCTACAACGCGGCGGCCGACGCCTACGGAGCCGCCGTGGCAGCGTGGGCGGCGCAGGGGCTGGCGGGCTCTCCGGCCGGCGGCGCCTGGTGGCTCGACGTGGAGACGGCGAACAGCTGGCAGAGCGACGTCGCCCTCAACGTCGCCGACCTTCAGGGCGAGGCCGACTACCTGGCGTCGGTCGCGAAGGTCGCGAGCGTCGGGTTCTACTCGAGCCCGGCCCAGTGGGCCCAGATCACGGGCGGCACGAACGCGTTCGCCGCCAGCCCGAGCTGGGTGGCCGGTGCCTCGAGCCTTCGCGACGCGAGCTTCGCCTGCAGCGCGCCGGGGTTCACCGGCGGTTCCGTCGCGCTGGCCCAGTATCCGTCCGGCGGGTTCGACGCGGACCTGCGCTGCGCCGACGCTCCCCGGTTCTGAGCACGCCCGCCGACGCGGCTATCGGGCGGGCATCGGCCACCAGGCGGTGGCACCGCGCGACGCAGCCGGGTTCTCCGGCGCGGCGAGAGGGGGCGCGGCCTGGCTCGCGTCCGGCGCGGCTGTGCCTGCTCGCGCCAGCAGCTCGTCCAGGATCTCGGGCTCGCGGCGGTACCCGGTCAGATGACCGGCCTCCGGCCACACGACGAGCCGGGCATTGGTCAGGCGGCTCACCAGGCGCTGCGCCGCGGAGAAGGGACAGTTGCGGTCGGCGTCGCCCTGCCACCAGGTGACGCTCGCCGCGACCGCGTCTAGATCGATGTCCGACCAGTCGCCGTTGATCGCGAGCGACTCGTCGAGCCAACCATCCACCCCGGGGGCCAGTGCCTCGCACCATCCGAGCGCGGTGGCCTCCCTCCAGGCCGGATCGGCCATGATCGCCTGGTCCTCCGGGGGCGCGCCGGCCATGATGGCCAGGATCTCGGTGATCGGATCGGCCAGGATCGACGCCCGCGCCCGCCCCAGCATCGCTCGCAGCGTTTCCACGTCGCCCGCCCGCGCCAGCCCGTCGCCGGTCACGTTGAAATCGACCTGCTGGTGCACTTCGGCGTCGGTCAGGGGTGCCGCGCCGTCGATGATCGTGCACGCGGCCACGCGCTGGGGGTGCCGGGCGGAGAAGGCGAGCAGGTGCGGCGCGGCGCCGCTGCCCCCGTACACCGGGATGCGCTCGATGCCGAGATGATCGAGGATCGCGGCCAGGTCATCGGCGGGCTCCGCGAACCCCCGCCCCGGGAGCCGCGTCGAGACGCCGAAACCGGGGCGCTCGACCACGATCACCCTCAGGCCGCGTTCGATCCAGAGGGTCTCGTCGGCCTGCAGCGAGAAGCGCGACCCGGGCGTGCCCGGGAGTCGCAGCACGGGCCGTCCGGCCCGCACACCGCACTCACTCCAGGCGACCGTCCGGCCGTCGGGGCGAAGGAGCCTGCCCTCGCGGATGTCGTGCATCTGTGCAGAGGATACGTGAGTCAACTTATCCGCGACTTACTGACACTCGCTGCAGAACCAGCGCCGACCCTCGCACGCTCCCGGCCGCGTCTGCGGGGCTCAGCGGCCCTGTCCGCTCCCGCCCTCTGCGTTGGGCGATTCCACGATCTCGGACGGCGTGTTGTGCACCGCAGGGATGGTGCCCAGCCGGCCCGCCTGGTAGTCCTCCATCGCCTGCACCAGCTCGGCGCGGGTGTTCATCACGAAGGGACCGTACCAGGCCACCGGTTCGCGGATCGGCCGGCCGCCCAGGACCAGGACCTCCAGCTGCGGGCTGCGGCTCTCCTGGACGGCAGCTGCAGCCACGCTCAGGGCGTCGCCGGGGCCGAAGACGGCCAGCTGGCCCGCCTGGATCGGCCGCCGCTCCGCTCCTGCCGTGCCTAACCCGGCCAGCACGTAGACCAGCGCGCTGTAGTCGGGACGCCAGGGGAGCACCAGCTGCGCGCCCGCGGCGAGCGACGCGTGCACCATCGTCATCGGCGTGTAGGTCGACCCGGGCCCCCGGTGTCCGCCGACATCGCCGGCGATCACCCGGACCAGGGCACCTCCGTCGGGCGAGGCCAGCAGCACGACCTCGCTCGCACGCAGGTCCTGGTAGCGCGGGGCCGCCAATTTCTGCGCCCGCGGCAGGTTCACCCACAGCTGGATCCCGTGGAACAGGCCACCGCTGGCCACGAGCGCCTCGGGGGGCTTCTCGATGTGCAGGATCCCGGCTCCTGCGGTCATCCACTGGGTGTCGCCGTTGGTGATGACCCCGCCGCCGCCGTTGGAATCCTGGTGCTCGCAGATCCCGTCGATCATGTAGGTGACGG
>DAIDTV010000287.1:273-2656 GCA_027457005.1 Chloroflexota bacterium | reverse complement strand
GCTCTTTGGCGAGTGGTTCGGGGATGTCGGGCGCGCCTTCGGCGCCACGCCCATCTGGCTCGAGCGGCGCATGGCCGTCGAACACCTGCTCCTGCTGGCCGTCGGAGCGGGGGTCGTGCAGGTGGGACTGGGACTCGCCCTGGGTGCGGTCAACGGCGTGCTCCTGGGCGATCGTCGCGTGCTCGCGTCGCGGCTGGCCGAGCTCGTGTGCCTCGCCGGTGTCCTGGGGCTCCTGGGCACGGCGGCGGGGGTCGTGCCGGCGTTCGTGGGCCCGATTGCGGCCGTGTTGCTCGTCGGGGGCCTGCTCGTCCTGATCGGCGTTCTGCGCTTCATCGCCCCGATCGAGATGCTGGGCATCCTCGGCAACGTCCTCAGCTACGCCCGCCTGATGGCGGTCGGGCTCGCCTCGGCGACGCTCGCGGCCGTCGCCAACACGCTCGCCGCCCTGGCCGGCAACCTGCTCCTGGGCGTGCTGGTTGCCGCCCCGCTCCACGGCCTCAACTTCGCGCTCGGCTTCTTCGACGCCACGATCCAGGGGCTCCGGCTGCACTACGTCGAGTTCTTCAGCAAGTTCGTCGAGATCGGCCACGTGCGGTACGCGCCGTTCGCGTCCGCGCTCGGCCGGGACCGCCGGGAGCGACCGGTGGGCATCGAAGGAGGGCCGTGAGTTGGACGAAGGTCTCCGCTTCCTGGCTGCCGGCATCGCGATCGGCCTGACCGCCCTCGCCACGGGTTGGGCGCAGTCGCGGATCGGCGCGGCCGGGGCAGGCACCATCGCCGAGAAGCCCGAGGCGACAGGGACCGTGTTCATCCTGGTCGCCATCCCCGAGACCATGGTGATCCTGGGGTTCGTCATCGCCGCGCTGATCCTGCTGCAGCATGGCTGACGCGCGATGCGAGCGGCACGTAACGAGCCGCTGACCGGGTCCGCCGAGGCCGCCGGCCGCGAGGAGGTCCTCCGGTCTATCGCGGCCGAGGCACGCCGGGAGGCCGAGGAACTGCTCGAGGAGGCGGACACGCAGGCGGCCGCGATCGTGGATGGGGCGAGGCGATCCGGGGCGGACCGTGTCACGGCGGCCGTGGAGCTTGCCGGGGATGAGGCACGCACGGACGCGGCGCGGGTGGTCAACGGGGCGCGGCGGCGGCTCGTCCATCGCCGCGCGGAACTTGCGGCGCGCCGCTTCGGCCTGGTCTTCGACGAGGCGGCACGGCGGCTCGACGAGATCGCATCCGGGGGCGACGCGGAGCGCTGGGCACGGGCGATGGCGACCCTGGTGGGGGATGGGTGCCAGCGTGCCGGCCCGGGCGCGACGGTCGAGGTCCGCGCGGGCGACGTCGGACTGGTGGAACCGGCGCTGGCGCCGCGTGCCTCCGTCGTGGGGACGCTGCGCGAGCCGGGCGTGCGGGTCCGCTCGGCGGACGGGCGCGGCGAGGTCGACGGACGCCGCGCCGCGCGGCTCGAGCGGGCTCGATCCGCGATGGCCTGCCAGGTCGCGGCGACGCTGGGGCTCGGGAACGGCGAGGCTCCCACCGCGGCCGCGGCTGAGCCCCGGCACGCGGCCCTCGCCCGGGAGGGGTAGGCGGTGTACGAGTACGGCAACGCCCGGATCGCCGCGCTCCGGGGACGGTTGCTGGCCCCGGGCGTGCTCCACCAGCTCGCGGAATCGGAGTCTCCGGCCGCGCTGCGCGAGCACCTGGCCCGCCTCGACGACTGGCAGCCGTTCGTCGCCGCCCCGCACGGGAAGACCGAGCCGCCGACACCCGGTGCGGTGGGCACGGACCCCGCACGCGCCGTGGTTGAAGCCATCGAGCGCCACCGGTTCGCGCGGCTCGGCACCCTGCCCCGGTGGTACCCGCCGCCGGCCCGCGCGCTGGTGGAGGCGCTGGTGCTGCCGCTCGACTGTGAGCGCGCGGTGGCACTGCTGCGGCTCAGGATCGCGGGCGTGGACCCGGCGGTCGCGCTCGAGCGGGCCGGGGTCGGCGCGGTCGTCGATGCGCGGCAGCTCGCGGAGATCGTGCGAGCACCGACGCTCGCCGTGTCGGTGCGACTGCTCGGGGAGGCGGGCGTGATCGAGGTGCGCGCGGCCCGGCGTCTCGCGGCCCTCTGCGACCGCGGCGAGGCATGGGCGACGGTGGAGGCGGGGCTCGCCGATGCCTGCTTCCAGGCGCGACGTGCGCGGGCAACGGGCGCCGGCGCGGCCCCGGCCCAGGTACGCGAGGTCCTCGCGGCAGAGCACGCCGCGGCGCAGGCCGTGGTGATGGAGCTGTCGGAGCAGGGGATCGAGTCGGCGGCGTCCCTGGAACGCCGGTCCACGCTCGCCCGGCTCGACCAGCTCGCGCGGCGGGCCCGGCGCGATCCGCTCGGCATCGGCGTCGTCGCCGG
>DAIDTV010000287.1:0-263 GCA_027457005.1 Chloroflexota bacterium | reverse complement strand
GATCCTCGGCCGCGTCGCGGGGCGCTGGAGTCGAGCACAGACTGCCGGCTACATGCCGGACGCCGCAGGGTGAGGGGATCATGCGGTTCGTGGTGGTCACTCCGCCCGAGCTCGCCGACGGCTTCCGCCTCGCGGGAGTCGCAACCGTGGTGGTCGGTCCCGGCGGAGACGCGGCGGCCTCGGTGCAGTCGCTCGCGGCACGGGAGGACGTCGGGCTGGTGCTCGTGACCGATGACGTGTGGCGGAGCGTGCCGGAACGGGCA
>DAIDTV010000286.1 GCA_027457005.1 Chloroflexota bacterium | reverse complement strand
GGCTTGTCGGCCCGGGTCAGGGCCGGGGCACCGGGCGCATCGGGTACACGCCCATGACAACCGGGGCATCGGGGTCACGAGACAGTTCGAGCCCGATCTCGCCCTGCCGCAGCAGATCCTGCATGAGCCGGCACTCTCGGGCCGGCAGCCCCAGGTAGACGGGACCGTCGGGCGTCTCCAGGAGCGACACGTCGTCCGCCTCGCCGCTCAGCTCGAACCGGCGGCGCAACTCGTGGAGCGGCACGTACGGCCGCGACTTGATGAACCGCCGCAGCTGCGCCACGGTGCAACCGCGGGCGGCCTGCTCGGACTCCGCCGGCGCGCCGGGCGGCGGCGAGCCCGGGGCGTCGGGCAGGCTGTTCGACGCCTGTCGATCCGGCAGCGCCGCCTGCTCGGGGATGTCGGTCACCGGCTGCTCCATCACGTCCCCTGCACCACCAGCAGGTCGCGGGTCACGCGGTTGAGCACGTCGGGGCCGGCCGCGCCGCACACCACGATGTCCTCGATCCGTGCGCCGTGGCGCCCCTCCAGGTAGATCCCGGGTTCCACGCTGAACGCGTTCCCCGGCTGCAGCGGTTCCCGGTTCCCCGCCACCAGGTACGGGTCCTCGTGACCCTCGAGCCCGATCCCGTGCCCGATGCGGTGGATGAAATCGGGCCCGAAACCCGCCGCCTCGATCACCGACCGCCCGGCCCTGTCGATCTCCTCGGCCGGCACGCCGGGCCGGACCGCCGCCGTGGCAGCCGCCTGCGCCTCGCGCAGCACCTCATACAGGCGCGCGAACCCGGGGTCGGGCCGGGCGTCGGCCGCGCCGGTCGCCCACAGCGTGCGCGTGATGTCGGAGCCGTACCCCGCGAACGCGCCACCGATGTCGAGGACGATGGGCTCGCCGGCCGAGATCCGGCGGTCCGACGCCTCGTGGTGAGGCGAGGCCGAGTTGGGGCCGCTGCCCACGATGGCGAACTCGGCCGTCTCGTGCCCCTCGTCGAGGAGCCGCTCGCGGACCTCGCGGGCCACGTCGGCCTCCGAGCGTCCGACCAGGCGCCCACCCGCGATCGCCAGCACGACCCGGTCCCCGGCCTCCGCCGCGGCCCGCAGCAGCGCGATCTCGTCGGCATCCTTGACCATCCGGAGCCCGCGCAGGACCTCGGACGCGAGCCCGAACGGGACGCGCGGGAAGGCTCCCTGGAGCCGCAGCACGAACGACGCCCAGAGGCGGTCGGAGACCAGGAGCCTCGGGGTGCGCGCGGCCGGCGCCGACCCGGCGCCCCCGGCGATGTGGGCCGCCCCCACGAGCCCCGGGACCTGCGCCACCGGATCGTCCGTCTCCTCCCAGGTGACCAGGTGGACCATGCCGGCCGCGACGGCGGGGGCCAGCGACGCGCGGGGCACCTCCAGGCGCGGCACCAACAGCGCGGGGTCGCCTTCCTGGCCGAGCACGAGCATCGTGAGCCGTTCCAGGTTCATCGCGTCGTAGCCGGTGAGCCAGCGGAGATCCGCGCCCACGCCGACCAGCAGGGCGATGTCGTCTGCCGAGCGCAGGGCCTGGCGCGCCGCCTGGATCCGCGCGGCGAACCGCGCCGGAGCGATGGTCATTCGCGTCCCCCCGACAGCTCGCCGATCCACGTCCCGAACACCCTCGGCCCGGCCGCGAAGAGGCGACCGTAAGCGTGGACCGCCGACGCCCCGGCCGACCGCGCCGCTTCCCGGCCGGCCCGGTCGGCGTGTTGGCCGACCGCCACTACCGCCGCGCCCCTGGCGGCCGCGTGGCGCACGGCGTCGATCCCGTCGTAGTGCCGGCCGGTCAGGTCGACCACCACGCCCGCGGGCGGCAGCCGCGAATCCCCCGGCCCGCCGTCACCGTCGAGCACCCGATCGAGCGCGGCAATCGTCCTGACCGGCAGCGGCCGGCCCCCCGCGTCCCGTACGAGCCGATCCAGGCGAGTCGCCCAGATCAGGTCGTCGGCGAGCACCGCGACGAGCGGCCCCTCGGCCACCGGTCGTCAGGCCGTCACGTGCTGCGCGGCAACCTCGATGGCCCGGTCCGGCTCGGCACCGGCCAGCACCGCCTCCGCATACCGTCCGGCGAACCGCCCGGCGGCCTCGTCCGGGACGATCCGGCGGATCTGGTCGGGGGTGAGCTCGTACCCGTAGCGCACCGCCCCGATGTTCTCCTCGCGGTACTTCGACGGGAGCGCCGCGATCAGCGCCGCCTCGTCGAAGGACACCTCGGAGAGCCGGAGCAGGCGGCCCAGGGCGATCATGTTGCCGAACAGGTCGCGCCCGAAGTGCTTCACGCCGAGCTCGAGGAAGGGGACCTCCTCGGCGTGCTCGCCGGGCTTCGCCAGCCCGATGTCGCAGACCACGTAGTCGCTGTCGAGGTGGTTCGGACCCCGGTCGGCGAGGCGGAGGGTGACGTTCGCGTGCTCGACCACGGGGTTCGAGATCGGCTCCTCGGCGTACTTGAGGAACGCCTCGCTCATGCCCCCGCGGACGCTCGAGTCGTAGTCGTAGAGGAGCGTCACCTCGTAGCCCATCGCGCCCAGCAGGGTGGCCATCGTGTTGCCGATGACCCGCACCCCCTGGCCACCGACGCCGTCGATGGCGATCGCGTGCTCGGTCATGCCTCGCCGCTCCCGTTCCCCGAGGCGGTCCCAACC
>DAIDTV010000285.1 GCA_027457005.1 Chloroflexota bacterium | reverse complement strand
GTCGCTGGACGACGGAGCCCGCCGGCGCGACGGCAACGACGTGGCGCATATCCGCGGCATCCGCGGCGACACCTGGGAGTAGTGGGCGGGACTCAGGATGCGCGGCGGAGGCGGGAGACCCAGCCCAGCCGCCAGGCCACGAAGAGCACCACGGCCGCGACGCACGCGACCGCCATCGCCGTGTCGAACGGCGAGAGCGCGTGCCGGACGTCGATCCAGTTCGCGCCGAGGACCGTGCCGACGTAGAGCAGCAGGAGCGTCCAGGGCACCGCGCCCAGCGTCGAGTAGAGGATGAACCGGCCGAGCGGCATCCGGGCGACCCCGGCGGGGAAGCTGATGAACGTCCGGACCACCGGCAGCAGGCGGCTGAAGAACGCGGTCTGCGGGCCCCATCGGGCGAAGAACCGGTCCGCCAGGTCGATCTCGTCCTTGCGGATCAACAGGTATCGGCCGTAGCGCTCCAGGAACGGGCGGCCGCCCCACGCGCCGATGGCGTACCCGATCACCGAACCGGCCGTGTTGCCGGCGACCGCCACCACGGCGACGATCCAGAACGACCACGGACCGTGCGTGAGCGGCTCGACGCTGGACGGGCTCGAGACCAGGAAGCCGGCGAAGGGCAGGACCAGCTCGGAGGGGAGCGGGATCATGGCCGATTCGATGGCCATGGCCACGCCCACGCCGAGGTAGCCCACGGTGCCGTAGAGGTGAGTCAGGAAGGGGATGACGATCTGGTCGAGGAAGGCAAGCATGCCGGGCGGAGTCTAGCAGTGGGTGCCGGTCCGGGCCGCAGGAGGCGTCGCCCGGGACCCCGGTACTCCCCAGCCGGCGCGGCCAAGCGTCCGCGCGCCGTACACTCGCTCGCGTGACCCGGGTGCGCATCGTCGACGTCACGGACGAGGACAGCTTCGCGCTCGTGCCACCGTGTGCCGACCCCGCGTTCGACCACCGGACGTGCGACTACTGGGAGGACGCCGTCGCCGGCTCGAAGGCGCACCGCGAGGGCTGCCTGCGCGCGCAGCCGGGTCGTCGTCCCCGGCTCCGGCCGTGCCGTATGAACGTGCCCAGTCGCCCGTGCTCAACCCGTTCCTGGAGGATGCCGCGCGACGCCGGCCGGCCGTCAACCCGTTCGCCCCGGAGATAAACCCGTTAGCGCCCACCGCCGGTGCTGGTTCGGGCCCCGAGGCCGACCTTCCCGCCGGTGCCGACCTGCTCGCCGCACCCGACCTGTTCGCCCCCATCGCCGACAACCCCTTTGCCCCACCGCCGCGACGGGTCGAGCGTCCGGGTGCCGGCGCTCCCCGGAAGCTGGGCCTCCTGGGCCGGGGCCTGGGCGTCTTCGGGAGCTACGCCCGCGTGCTGCTGCTGGACGACCGACCCGCTGCGTACTGCCAGTTCGGGCCGCTCTCCGCCTACCCTCGCGCGCTGCGGCTCCGGGACCTCTACCCGCAGCTGCCCGCGTCGCCGCTGCCCGCGGTGATCACGTGCATCGCGACCACGGCGGAGGCGCGACGCCGGGGACACGCGCTGGCGCTGGTCGATGACGCCTGTCGCGAGCTGTCCCGCCGCGGGTTCGCGGCCGTGGAGACGTACCCCGAGGCCGGGGCGCGGGTCGACGCGACCAGCGCCGCCTTCCCGGGGTTCTGGGAGCGTGCCGGATTCGCGATGGTGGTCGCCGACGCCCGGTTCCCGGTGATGCGCCGCGAGCTCTGAGTCGGGGGCGCGGGACAGGGGGAACCGGAAGTGCGGGGCAGGCGCGACGGCGCACGGCGAGGCTAGACTGGCTGCGCCCGCGATCCCCGCCGGCAGCAGCACGAACGTGAGCGAGAGGAGACCGTGGCCAGGCTCATCGAGTGCGTCCCGAACTTCAGCGAAGGCAGGCGGCCCGAGGTGGTCGATGCGCTGGCGCATGCGATCTCGTCCGTGCCCGGCGTGTTCCTGCTGGACCGCACCCAGGATCCCGACCACAACCGCTGCGTGCTCACCTTCGCCGGTGAGAGCCGGGCCGTCACCGACGCGATGGACGCCGCCGTCGGCGTCGCCGTCGAGCGGATCGACATGGCGCATCACACCGGCCAGCACCCGCGGCTCGGCGCGGTCGACGTGGTGCCGTTCGTGCCGCTCGGCGAGACCACCATGGACGAGGTCGTGGCCCTGGCCCGGGCGTTCGGCCGGAGGATCGCCGACCGCTACGGCCTGCCCGTCTTCTTCTACGCGCTGGCCGCGGCCCGTCCGGAGCGCGAGGTCCTGGCCGATATCCGGCGCCCCGAGTACGAGGGCATGAAGGACCTGATCGGCACGCCCGGTCACGAGCCGGACGCGGGCCCTGCCCGCATGCACCCCAGCGCAGGCGCGACCGTGGTCGGCGCCCGCCCATTCCTCATCGCCTACAACATCAACCTCGAGACGCCCGACGTGGGGCTGGCGAAGCGGATCGCGGCCCAGGTCCGGGAGCGCGGCGGCGGGTTGCCGCGAATCCAGGCCAAGGGCTTCTACCTGGAGGACCTGGATTGCGCCCAGGTCTCGATGAACCTGCTCGACTTCACGGTCACGCCGCTCTGGAGGGTCTGGGAGGAGGTCGTGCGTCTGGCCGGCGCGGAAGGCGTGAGGGTGCGGGAGTCCGAGTTGATCGGGCTGATGCCGCTCCGCGCATTCACCGACGTGGCCGACCATGCCGGGGTCCCGGGCGAC
>DAIDTV010000284.1 GCA_027457005.1 Chloroflexota bacterium | reverse complement strand
CGGCCCCGGGCATCGCGGCCCTGGGCATCGCGGCCCTGGGCAGCGCGGCAGCTTCCGTGGCGGGTTGCCCCAGCGCCGTGAACGGCGGGTGGATCACCCCGACCTCGGTGATGAACCCCGTGATCATCTCGTGCGGCGTCACGTCGAAGGCAGGGTTCCACGCGGCGACCCCGGCGGGAGCCGTGCGGCGGTCCCGCCAGCCCCGTACCTCGTCGGCCGCGCGCTGCTCGATCACGATGGCGTCACCTGCGGGAGTGGCCGGGTCGAAGGTCGACGCGGGCGCGGCGACGTAGAACGGCACGCCCGCGTGCTGCGCGGCGAGTGCCAGCGAGAACGTGCCGATCTTGTTGGCCGTGTCGCCGTTGGCGGCGATCCGGTCGGCCCCCACGATCACGGCATCCACGGTCCCCGAATGGAGCAGCGAGGCGGCCGCGCTGTCGACGACCAGCGTGACGTCGATGCCGGCCTCCATCAGCTCCCAGGTCGTGAGCCTCGCCCCCTGCAGCAGCGGCCGGGCCTCGCAGGCGAAGACGCGCACCGGCTCCCCCGCCGCGGCCTTGGCGTAGACGACGCCCAGCGCCGTCCCCCAGCCGAGCGTCGCCAGCCGGCCCGCGTTGCAGTGGGTCAGGATGGTGGTCGCGCCGCGCAGCTCGGTCCGGCCGTACTCGCCGATCAGCCGGCATGCCTCGCGGTCCTCGTCGACGATCCGTTGGGCCTCCAGGAGCGCCCGTTCCCGGACGGCACCCGGCGTGGCCTCGCCCGCCGCGGCGTCGCGCACGCGCCGCACGGCCCAGGAGAGGTTCACGGCCGTGGGGCGGGCCGCCCCGATCCGTGCCACGAGCGCGTCGAGCGTTGCACGTGCCTGCTCGGTGGACGAGGGGCGGGCCTCGTCGAGCCCGACCACCATGGCCAGCGCACCGCAGCCGCCGATGGCCGGGGCGCCGCGCACGGCCAGCCTCCGGATGGCGTCTACCGCCTCGTCGACACTCGTCAGGCGGAGGATCTCGAGCGCGTCGGGAAGCTTCGTCTGGTCGACGATCTCGAGCGCGTCGCCGGCCCAGGCCACCGTCGGTGCATGCGCCGTCGGGTTCATCCAGTCACTGCCCTCCGGCGACCCAGTATGCACGGCCCGACCCGGGAGCGGCGGGCAGCATGGTCGAACCGTTCGGCTACGGCTCGGCGACGGGAACCCCGATGCGCGCCAGCCCACGTTCGAACGTGTGCACCGGCAGCGCACGCGCAGCGCGCGCGTGGACGGCGATCAGCGCGTCCGGTACGGGGGACGAGACGGTGGCGCGGGCACGCAGCAGCGCGTCGGTGGCGTGGTCCGTGTCCAGGCCCAGGACCTCGACGTTCTGGCGGCGCACCAGCCCGATCAGCGCGTTGACCACCTCCGTCCGGTTCACGCCGTACTGGGTCCGCAGCACGTGGGCGCTCTCGACCAGCGCGAGCGGCGAGATACCAAGACGCTCCGACTTGGTCTCGAGTGCTTCGGCGTTCAGTCGGCGTCGGCCGCCTCCCCCAGCGGACGCCCCCGCGATTCGCCGGGGACGTCGAGGCGCGTGACGGCCAGGCAGCCCACCAGCAACACGATGCCGGCCGTGAGCACCAGGGCCACCCGTCCGTCTCCCAGGCCCAGGCCGCCCAGGAAGGGCTTGCCCAGCCAGTCGGCCACCGAGGCGCCCAGCGGCCGGGTGACCACGTAGGAGCTCCAGAAGGCCGCGATGGGATCCCAGCCCAGGAACCGATAGCCGAGGGCGGGGATCACGAAGAGGACCCCGAAGAGGAGGGCCGAGGCGGGGTAGCCCAGCCCCAGCGTGGCCGCGGTCAGGTCGCCCAGCGCGGTGCCCAGGGCGAACGTGGCCATCACCGTGGCCCAGTAGAAGAGTTCGCGGCGGGTGGTGACGATGCTGTGGATCGACAGCGTGCGCTCCACCCGCTGCCAGGCCGCGAAGACGACCGCCAGCGCCGCCGCGAAGCCGGCCGAGGTCACCAGGTACGGGATGTGGAGCACCACGTGCAGCACGTCGGCGACCATCGTGCCGAAGACGGCCACCATGACCACGGCGAGCCAGTACACCGGGGCCGCGTAGCGGGGGGCCCGCAGCTGGAGGACGAGGGCGACGAGGAGCCCGAGGCAACCCGCCAGCACCGCCACGTAGGGGTTGATCTGGAAGACCAGGTAGTCCGAGAAGGACTCCCCCATCGCCGTGGAGAGCAGCTTGATGGCCCAGAAGAGGAGGGTGAGCTCGGGGACCTTGTGGTAGCCCTGCCGCGCGAGCCGAGTCCAGGTCTCGCGCAGCACCGCCGGACGCATTCGGGCATTGTAGGCGGACGTCGCTCGTCGGCTCGACCGGGGCTTCGGTGCTCAGGTGCCGGCGAGGAACGCCAGCAGGTTGGCGGTGAGCTGCCCGAAGCCCGCCGGTACGCCGTGACTGGCGGCGAAGCCCGGCTCGAGTCCCCACCCCCACCAGAACGTGCCGCTGGCGACCACTCGCCCGCCCGACGGCAGCGCCCGGACCACGGCCTGCGCGGCGACCGTGGTGCCCGCGCGGGTCACCGTCGTGGCGCCGGCGAGGAGGTGGTCGCCGGGCAGACCGGCGAGACCGGGGAAGACCCGGTCGACCTCGCCGCCGGCGATGCGCCCGAGCGAGTCGCCCGGTACGAGGCCGGTCCCGGCCAGGAGCGTCGCCGGCACGCCGG
>DAIDTV010000283.1 GCA_027457005.1 Chloroflexota bacterium | reverse complement strand
GCTACTGCGACGAGGCAGGCAACCGGGACGGCCACTGCCCGATCCGCCCGCACCGCGACGCCGTGCTGGCCGCATGGGCCGAGAAGCGCGACGCGGCGCGGCGCGCGGGGAGAGACCTGCCGACGGTGTAGCCCGCGACGGCCACGCCGTCCGTCTACGCGTCCAGCAGCTCCACGAACCGGCGCACGAGGGAGCGCATCCGCGGACCGGCCGCCTCGCCCGCGGCGAGGACCTCCGCGTGCGTCAGCGGCTCGCCGGTGGAGCCGCCGAAGCTCCGGGTCCCACGCGTCCACCATGTCGGGGAACCGCGGCCCGAGCGCGTCGTCGTTGGGCCCGCTCAGAGGGCTGAGCCCGGTCAGGTTGAGGTGGTCGCGGATCAGCATCAGGGTCCCCGCCCGGTAGGCCGGGTTCACGCCGCCGGACGCGTTGGTCAGCAGGACCACCGGGGCCCCGAGGCGGCCCATCAGCAGCACGGGCTGGACCACGAGGCCCACCGGGTGCCCTTCGTAGACATGGAACCGGCCCTGCAGCGCGGCCACGGGAACGCCGGCGAGACGCCCGAGGAGCAGCCGACCCACGTGCCCCGGGGCAGTGGCGGCGGGCCAGCCGGGTAGCTCGGCGAACGGGATCGCCGTGAAGTCGTCGATCTCGTCGGCCAGTCCACCGAGCCCGGACCCCAGGACCAGCCCGAGCCGCGGGACGCGCGCTGTGCGTTCGCGCACAGCCGCCTCCAGCGCATCGAGCCGGGCGCGCCAGTCGAGAGGGCGGAAGGCCGGGTCGGCGGG
Source organism: Chloroflexota bacterium (assembly GCA_027457005.1). Taxonomy (GTDB): domain Bacteria; phylum Chloroflexota; class Limnocylindria; order Limnocylindrales; family CSP1-4; genus JAJYNJ01. Next base: position 1,938 of record DAIDTV010000283.1, on the reverse strand, counting down.
ATCGTCGCGCACGGGATCACCTCGTATCGAGCCATCGGCGACGGGCCGCGATCAGGACGGAACTCGGTCGCGAACGGAGTCGCGAACGGACGTGGCCGCTGGCTGACCGCATCCGACCGGGGCCGTCCCCGAGATCCGACCGGGGCCGTCCCCGAGCGCGCCACGCCCCGGCCGGGCAGGGATCGCGACGGGAGGACCGCCGCCGGACATGGAAGAGCCCGAAGGAACCGCTGATACACCACGCGGCGTGCGCTGCGATTGCTCGCTCGCTTCGCACCACCTTGATGTGATCTCGGTGGCCCGCCGGGATTGCTCCCGGCGACCCGTCGCCTTGCGGCTTCGGGTCGGTACCTTGCGGTACCGGCGGCACCTTGCGGTGCCAGTGGTCTGTGACGGCCCCTTCGGGCAAGACCAACGATATGCGGTGCCGGCCCGGCAGGTCAACGGGCTTATCCACCAACCACGCCCCGGGTCCGTCGAGTCGTCCACGATCGCGGCGGGGTGTGGATGCAATGTGGACAACAGGTGCCGCCCTGGTACATGCCGGCCGGCGCGCCGGCGGCCTACATCAACGTCGCCTTGACGACGACCGATCCCACGTACTTGTCGTGGAACCCCTGCCGCCGCGAATCGGTGGCGGTGCTCCAGGCGAGGTAGACGTACCAGATCAGCACCAGCAGCGAGATGAGGGCGCCCACGCCGACCCCGTAGGTTCCCAGGTTGGCCAGCGCGCCCGGGCCCGCCAGCAGCAGCCAGCGCAGCGTGGCCTGGTTCGTGGTGAGCGGAGCCCCGTCCGCGGCGTTCAGCACCATCAGGCCGAGCAGGCGATCGCCGGGCGACGCCCGCATGCGGGTCCAGGTGTAGATGAAGTAGGCGGCGGAGAGGATGAGATCGATGATCGCCACGATCCCGAGCGCACCGAACCCGACGGACCCGGTCGTGAACGATGCCCCGACCACGAACGCCGCGAGGATCCCCCCGACGATCCCGAGCAGGATGCCGTCGATGATGTACGCCACGAGGCGGACGCCGAAGCCCGCGTACACGATGCCGGCCGCAGGCCCCGCCTCCACCGGCGGCGGGCTCCAGCTCGACGGCGGAACGCTCACCGAGGGGGGCACGCCGGCCTGGCCCCAGCTCGACGGCGGAGGCGCGGCAGGCCTGGCCCCGGCCTGGCCCGGGCCGGGGTCATCAGCGTGCGGCCCGGGCCCCTGGCCCGCCGGATCCATGGATCCCGTCATGGGTGACCTCCCTCTTCCTGTGCACCCTGCCTCGCTCGCCTCGCCATCACGGAACCCGCCGCGATCTCGTGGATGCCTCGACGCTCCGGGTTCCGGCCGATGGACAACGCGACCGCCAGGTACCAGACGAGAATACCGGGCCCCAGCAACAGGCCGAGACCGGGCAGCTCGCTCACGATCCAGCGCACCGCCGATCGCCGGACCGACAGCCGTCCGCCGGTCCGGGCGTCCGCCACGCTGAGCCTCAGCAGCTGCTGCCCGGGAGTCGCGCCCATGGTCGCCCACCCGTAGACGAGGTACGCGCCCCGGATCACGAACAGGATTCCGGCGGCGAACATGGCCAGCGTGTACTGCTGGTCGGTCAGGTTGAGGGAGTTGAACGAGGGCGACTGGAGCGTCGTGGGGTCGAGCGCTCCGGTCATCGTGACCGCCTCGATGAACAGCCACGGTGGCCGCGAGCCGCGGGCCGAAACCCGCGCGCTCCGCGGGCCGCCTCCCTCCGCCTGGTCCGTCAGGGCCGCCGGCCGAACCCGCGTCGCGGCCGGCGCCGGGCCCGGACGTCATCGACGCGACAGAGGGGAGACGGGGGCCGGCGAAGAAGTCCATCGCCGCACAGTACCGCGGCCGCGGCGAACGGGCAGGGCCGGGGTCGATCCTGCTGGCCGGCGTGGCGACCGGGCAGGCGACGTGGCCGACC
>DAIDTV010000282.1 GCA_027457005.1 Chloroflexota bacterium | reverse complement strand
GAACGGGAGGGGCTGGACGACACTGACCTGGAGGCTGCACTGCGGGAGCACGGCCTCGGGCGCGTGGAGGACGTCAAGCTCGGGGTGCTGGAGGACGACGGGTCGATCAGCCTGGTCCCGGTCGACGGGGTCCCGGCGGTGCGGCGACGAAGACGCCTGCGGTACCGCCGCCCGGGCTGACGTCGGGCCGCGGCGGGCAGACCGGAGCGAGGCGCTCCGACCGGATCGGCCCCAGGTAGACCTCGCGGGCCGCCTCGGCGCCGGGGCCGGCCCGGCGTCAGGTCCGGCCCGGCCTCAAGCCGGCCTGGGCAGCCCGACCGTGGACCGGGCGTTGCGCAGCCGGAACCCCAGGAACAGCATCGCGACGCCGAAGACGATCGAGTATGCCCCGATCAGCGTGACCAGCGCGAGCGCGCCCGCTCCCGGGAAGACGAAGATGGCCGCCCCGAAGACCACCGAAAGGATCCCGGCCAGCCCGAGCAGCCACTCGTCCTCCATCTCGCGGCGGAGACGAACGGCAGCGATGACTTCCATGACGCCGGTCAGGATCGCCCACGCACCGATCAGCAGGACGAGCACGACGGCGGTGATCCCGGGCATCGCGAACGCCACCAGCCCGGCGCCAACGCCGAGGAATCCCTCGACCAGCACCACCCACCAGCGTCCGCGCTCCTGGTGGCGCACGACCGAGAGGATCGCGACTGCGCCGTCGACGATTGCGTAGGCGCCGAACAGCGTGACCAGAACGACGAGCGTCAGGCCGGGCCATGCCAGGGCGGCGATGCCGAAGGCGATCGCCAGGATGCCTCGCAGGGCCAGTAGCCACCAGCTGTATGCGAACAGTCGCGTGATCCACCTCCGTCCAGGATGCCGCACTCAGGGTACCCACGTCGCGTCACGCGCGGTCCGCCGGACGGGCACGATCCGTTACGTCGTGGTGGCAGCAGCGGCCCAGCGGGGACGCCCTGGTCAGTCGCCGCGATGAGACCCCGAGCGGATCTCGAACCGACTGAACGAGCCGGTCGGGATGCGATCCTGGACGGTCACCGAGGAAACCATCGCCCCGGGAGGGCCCTGGCGCAGCGCGGCGATCAACGCGTCGACGTCGTCCGCATCGCCCTCCGCGACCAGCGCCACCGACCCGTCCGCCTGGTTCGCGACCCAGCCGGTGACCCCGACGATCCCGGCCTCGCGCGACACGAACCAGCGGAAGCCCACGCCCTGCACCAGTCCACGCACGGTGGCCTCGATCGCGCGGGACGCCATCAGGCGGCCTTCCTCGCGGCGGGCCACGCGAGCAGCAGCACGTCCAGCGCCAGCTCCGGGTTGGCGTTCCGTTCGGCCGCGTCCGCCACCGTCTCGAGCAGTGCCAGGAAGGAGTCCGCGGCCCCCGGCGGGAGAGCGGACGCGGTTGCCACCAGCTCCTCGAGGAGATCGACGTGGCGGAGCTCGGCGCGCCCCCCGCGGCCGGCCACGGCGAGGTCGCGGGCGAGGCCGCCCCACAGCCGCGTCAGCGCGAGGAGCGAGGCGCGGCGAGCGCCCGGGGCCTGGCGGTCGCGACGTCCGCCACCGGCCGGCTCGTCGTCGGGCGCCTCCACCGCGGGCGCGGTTGCCGTCGGAGCCGATCCCGTTGCCGGCGGTCCCGCAGCTCCGCCGAGCAGCCCCTCGAGCTGGTCGGCCGCGGCCAGCAGGCCGGCGGCGGCGGCCAACCGTTCCGCACGTCCCTGGCGAGTGAGGTCGAGCAGCTCGCGCAGGATCCGCTGGTGCAGCACGACTGCCTGCGGGGCGGCCGCGAGCGCGCGGGCACGCCCGGGTCGCCCCTCCGCGAGCCCGGCGAGTGCCCCGGCGGTCACGGCATCGGCGATCCCCTCCTCCTCGAGCATGGCGGCGATCTGCCGGGGCGGCACGGACCCGAGCCGGAGGTGGACGCACCGCGAGCGCACGGTGGGCAGGAGGACGTCCTCGTTCGCGGCGCACAGGACCAGGACCGTCCCGGCGGGCGGCTCCTCCAGGAGCTTCAGCAGTGCGTTCTGCGAATCCTCGTTGAGCCGGTCCGCCTCCTCGACGACGGCGACGCGCCACGCGCCTTCCAGCGGGGCGAGCGAGAGCTCCCGGGTCAGCGACCGCACGGTCCCCGGCTCCGGAGCGAGCCGGTCGCCGATGCGGACCTGGCGCCCCGGCCCCGACGGCGCGAGCCGGTGCAGGTCCGGGTGGTGGCCGTGCTCCACGCGGCGGCATGCCGCGCAGGCACGGCACGGGCGATCGCCCACCACCGCCGCGGTGCAGAGGAGCGCCGCCGCGAGGTCGAGCGCGAGCGTGGTCTTGCCGCTCCCGGGCGGGCCCGTCAGCAGCACCGCGTGCGGTGGGGCGCCCGTCGACGAAGCGACGGCGATGGCCGCGAGCGCCGCCGGCTGTCCGCGCGTGCGCCAGACGGCCATCCTCCCGATCAGGCCTCGGGAGCGGACGCCGCGCGTCGGGTGGTCCGGCGGCGGACCGGGGCGGCCGGCTCATCGGGCGCGCCGGCGGCAGCCGGGCTGGCGGTTTCCCCGGTGGGGGCCGTCCGCCGCGTGCGGCGGGGCGTGGCCTTCTCCGTTGACGCCCCAGACGAGGTGCCGGCGCTGGTGCCAGCCCCCGACGCCGGTGCGGCCTGGGCCGCCTCCGGACCCGGAGTTGCCGTCCGGCGACCGCGGGCCCGCGCGGGGGCGGAGGTGGCGGGGGCTGCCGCTCCGGTCGCCTCGCTCGGTGCGGTGG
>DAIDTV010000281.1:2408-2754 GCA_027457005.1 Chloroflexota bacterium | reverse complement strand
TTCCTCAGCCGCTTGGCAGGCGGCTGAGGAAGACGCCGCGGACGAGCTCGAGGGGATCGCCCGGGACCGCGCCAAGGCGGGCTCGGATGGGTTGCTGAAATGGCTGCTCGAGGCGGCCCGCCCGGCCAAGTTCCGCGCGCGGTACGACGTGCGCGGGGAGGTCCGCGAAGAGATCCGTCGGGTCGCGGCGGAGCTCGGATTCCCCGAAGCGGACGTGCGGGCAGCCGCCGAGCGAATGGCCAAGGACCTCGAGCGATGAGCCACCTGGCGGGGCTGTCGCCGCGCGATCGGCGCCTGCTCCTTGGCCTCGTCAGCCAGCGCCTGCGAGCCAGTCGAGGCCCGGAGG
>DAIDTV010000281.1:0-2398 GCA_027457005.1 Chloroflexota bacterium | reverse complement strand
CGGTAGCAGCGTTCCTGCTCGCAGACGTGTCCGAAGGCAGCGAGGACTGGCTCAGCAGGGCCGTGAACCTCCTCGCCGAAGCATGGGGGATGCCCACCTCCCCGGTGTGGCAATCCGTCGCCACGGCAGCCGGTGAGCACAAGTCAAAGTACGGACTCACCACGCCGGTGGACGTAACACGCGCTGCGCTGGCACGGCTCGATGACTGGCCAGGACTTGATGCCGCCGGGCGCGCCGCAGCCATTGAGAACGAGATGCTTGAGCACCGCCGTCGCGAGACGAACGCGGTCATCGCGGCCGTCAATCGTCACGGCCTCCCTGTCGCGGCGCCCGAGCTCCATCCGCCGCTCACCACTACGTGGCACCACACCGACTGGATTCTCCAGATGCTGGTTCACGCCGCCGGCTGGCTCGTCGAGACGGGCGAGGAGCGCGACGGGTGGGCGGTGTACACCAAGCCGAGATCGCCCACAGCCACCGGCACCGAACATGCCCCGACGGCCTGATGGACCGAGTCCCACGCGTGTGTGAATCGCGCCGACGTTCCCGGATCGGGGGCGACTTGAGCGGCCGATCCTTGTGGCCGAGGCTCGGTTGCTACGGCGCGGGCAGCGATCGCACACAGGCTTGACGGACGAGTCGGGCAACTGATCCTCCGGTTCAGGCGTCTAACTACGGTCCCAACGCCTGGGCGGTCCACGACCTCGGGCTCGCCCGGGCAGCCTGCGCGACCGGGGCAATGACCCGCACCCGGATTTCGGCTACAAGCAGCCGTCGTCTCATGATCGAGCTCGACCACGCTCTTTTCTGGCCCGCCCCGGACGAGCCCGTTGGGATACCAGCAGACACGTTAGGACATCCGCCCGAACGGCAGTCGTCTACCTCCTCGGATGGTCGGAGTCCTTGACCGAACCGGACTCGTCATTACGGGCGTCGGATGCAGGCACCACCGTGGCGCGGAGCCGCGCAGGCTCCGACTCTCCTGGCTCCCCTCGTCCGCCGAAGGCTTCCCGCAAGCCCCGGGCGACCCCTCGTGCGACCGCGGCCTCGATGGCCGCAAGCAGCTCAGGTTGGGCATCTGCGAGCCCCGCGACGGGGCGCTCAAGGTCGATCCCGAAGCGCGCCGCGAGCTCAGCGGGCGACACGGCGAGGACCTGGCCGAGACGGGGAAGGAGCGAGCGTGATGGTCGCCCTCGCACCGTCTCCGATTCCCAGTTGCCGACCGTGGCCCGCGCGACCCCGAGCGTGCGGGCGAGCTGTGCCTGGCTGCTGTAGCCGGCCCGGAGTCGGGCCCGCCGGAACCACGCGGCCGCGCTCTCGCTCATCGCCGACATGCTACCAGTGCGTCAGTCCGTGATCACCACGATTGACACTTGTCCGCTGATATGTCAGACTCTGACACAGCATGAACACAGGATTGAGCGCAACTTATCTGGCGCAGCCGAGCACGGCGATGGCAATTGAAAGGCCCGACGAACGCGTTGGGGATGGCGAAGGTGTCATCGGTCGCGTCAGCCCCAATGCGGCCTCACGGACGGCTACGGCCGCGCCCGTTGACGACGTCGGCCTCGTCCGGGACGCCCGGCACCGCTACCGCTGGAACGGGGGCCCCTGGTTCCCCTCGGTGACCACGGTCCTGGGCATCAAGGACAAGCCGGGGCTGGTGGGCTGGGCGAAGCGCGAGACCGCGGCCTGCGCAGTGCGCAACCTCGACATCCTCGCCCGCATGGTGGCGTCGGGCGGTCCCCAGGCCGCGGGGGAGTGGCTGAAGCGGATCCCCGACTTCCGGCGCGACGTGGCGGCGGACCTGGGCTCGCGCGTTCATGCGGTGGCCGAGGGGCTGGGCCGCGGCGAGCCGGTGGCGGTCGATGCGGAGGTGCGCCCCTTCCTCGAGGCCTACCGGCGCGACTTCCTCGAGCCCTTCCGCCCGCGGTTCCTGGCCGTCGAGGCGATGGTGTGTTCCCCCCGCTACGAGTACGGCGGCACGGCCGACGCGTTCGTCGAGATCGACGGGGAGATCTGGCTGCTCGACTACAAGACCGGGTCGGGCGTCTACCCCGACACGGCGCTGCAGCTGGCGGGGCTCGCGCGGGCCCAGTTCCTCGGCCGGCCCGGCGATCCGCGCCAGTACCCCGTCCCGCCGGCGACCCGGTTCGGGATCCTCCATGTACGGCCTGAGGGCGCCCGCCTCTACCCGGTGACGGTGGACCGGGCCGCGGTCGCCGCCTTCCTCGACGCCCGGCGCCTGTACGCCTGGGATCAGGGCGCGGCGCGCACGGCGCGCGGCCGGAGGAGAGCGTCGATCCGGTGCTGGTCGCCTGCCACATCGGCACCGCGCTGCAATCGCTGATCTCGCGCAACCTCTCGCCCTGGAAGGCGGCGGTGCTGAGCGTCACGA
>DAIDTV010000280.1 GCA_027457005.1 Chloroflexota bacterium | reverse complement strand
CGCCATGTGGACGGCGTCCGCGGCCACCAGCGGGCTGCCGGCGGGCTGCCGGCGGCTGTCGAGGGGCTGGATGATCAGCAGCTTGACCCCCTCGAGGCCCGGCGACTTGACGGTCGCGACGACGGTGCCGATGACCCGGGCGAGCTGCATCGCGGGTCAGGCCCCCTGCCCCTCGGAGGGAGTCTCGCGTGAGGTTGCCGGCCCTGCGGCGCCCGGACCCCCGCCCGGCGCCGTCCCCGGCGGGGGCGGGTTGCGCACGCGCTCACGGAAGCGCGCCTCCGCCTCCAGGTTCGCGCGCATCTCGGCGTGCAGGCGGGAGATCACCCGGGCTACCATCCCGACCTTCGACGCGATGCGCGCCGTGCCGATCTCCACCGCGGCCTCCACCTCGGCCACCGGGCCGTCGAAGAGCAGGTAGCCCTTGCCGCCCAGGCCGTCCGCCAGCCGCAGCTCCAGCAGCCGCACCCGGGCACCCTTCACCCCGGCGTCCGCGGCGTCGATGATCGACGCGACCGTGGGGGTCTCGATCACGCCGAGTGCCTCGCCGGTGCCCTGCCGGCGCACGCCAGCGATCGCGGCCGAGACGTCCCGGTGGACGTGCGGCAGGAAGACGAGGTCGAGCAGCGAACCCGCCCCGGCGGCGCGGCCCGCCTCGAGCGCCTCCTCGACGTCGGCCACCGCGCCGCCCACCAGCACGAGGTAGTGGCCCGGGTGGACGGTCCCGGCATGGAGCACCTCGATCGGCGCGCGCTTGGCCATGGCGTCGCCGGCCGCGATGCCGACCGCGACCGAATCGAACTCGAGCAGGCCGAGAGCGGGCTCCCGGCCCCCGGGATCGTCCCAGCCCCCGGGATCGTCCCGGCCCGCAGGATCGTCCCGGCCCGTGGTGCGGGTCACCTCACACGATCCGCAGCGAGCCGACGACCGTGATGCGGCGCTCGCGCGAGAACGTGCGCGGCCGCGTGAGGCCGTCACCGGTCGGCGTGGCGATGGAGAACGAGGCGAACCCCTGGCCGCCCTCCCCGAGCCCGGCATAGTTGGGGCCGTTGGCCACGAAGATGCTGCAGTTCATCGCCCGCGCCATGTGCGTGATCGTCTCGACGTTGGTGGAGTGGATCGAGGCGGTGTGGCGGAAGCCGTGCTCCGCCCGCACCGCGAGCTCGATGGCCTGGTCGACCGTGCCGACCCGCACGATCGGCAGGACCGGCATCATCTGCTCGGTCCACACCAGGCTGTGATCGCGGGACACCTCCGCGATGGCCAGGCGGACCTCGCGATCGACCGACACGCCGATCTCGGCGAGGATCTTCGACGCGTCCTGCCCGATCCAGCGCGGGTTGATCACGCCGTGCTTCCCCGGCGCGCCGAGCTCGGTGAAGATCACCCGCTCCAGGCGCCGCAGCTCGTGCTCCTTGAGCAGGTAGGCGCCGGCCTGGGTCATGGCCCGCACGAGACGGTCGGCGACCGAGTCGACGACGATGACCACCTTCTCGTCGGTGCAGACCAGGTTGTTGTCGAACGACGCGCCGTGCACGATGTCGCGCCCGGCGCGCTCGACGTCGGCGGTCTGGTCGACCACGGCCGGCGGGTTGCCGGGGCCGGCGGCGACCGCGCGCTTGTCGGTCTTCAACGCCTCGCGGACCACGCCCGGGCCGCCGGTGACGAGGAGGAGCCCGACGTCCGGGTGGTTCATCAGGGCCCGCGCGCTCTCGATGGTGGGCTCCGCCACCGCGGTGACCAGGTCGGCCGGTCCGCCCGCCGCGACGATCGCGCGGTTGATCAGGCGCACGGTCTCGGCCGAGCAGCGCTTCGCGCTGGGGTGGACGTTGAAGACGACCGCGTTGCCGGCCGAGACGATGCTGATGGTGTTGTTGATGACAGTCGAGGTGGGGTTGGTGACCGGGGTGATGGCCGCCACCACGCCGAAGGGGGCGAACTCGGTGACCATCATCCCCTGGTCGCCGGTGACCGCTTCCACCTCCAGGTCCTCGGGGCCGGGCGCCTTGGTGGTGACCACCCGGTTCTTGACGATCTTGTCCTCGACCCGCCCGATCTTCGTCTCCTGGACGGCCATCAGCGCCAGGCGTTCCCCGGCGTCGAGCATCGCGCGACGGACCGACTCGATGATCGCGTAGCGCCGGTCGAGCCCCATCGACCGATAGGCGCGGAAGGCGCGGCCGGCGGCGGCCACGGCGTCGTCGACCGAGGGGTGGATGCCGTCGCCGAGCTCGGTCTGCCGGGCGACCTCGGCGGCGGCGGCCATCGCGGCGCCGGGACGCGCATCGCCCGCGTCCGACAGCCGTCGCCGCACGCGCTCGATGATCGCCTGGATCTCGGGCTCGCCGAGCCCGTCGAGGCTCACTTGTGGAAGACCTCCCGCCCGCCGACCTCCCAGGTATCGACGATGGCCATGATCACCGCGTCGCAGGGCCGGTCACGCGTGACCTCGGTCTGCCGCGCCGAGCTGCCCGTCGCGTACAGGACCACCTCGCCGACGCCCGCCCCGACCGCGTCGACCGCCACCACGTAGCCGCCCGCGTCGTGGTTGTCCGTGTCGAGCTGGCGCACGAGGAGGAGCTTCCACCCCTCCATCAGCGGTTCCTTGCGGCTGGCGACGACCGTGCCGGCCACGCGCCCCAGTAGCATCCCGCTCCTCCGTCCAGCGGCTCCGGATGGCAGGCCCCCGGGATTGCGGCCCGGCGACCTGCCCCGCGTCCCGGTCCCGCGCTCGGGGCCGGTCCGGCCGATCAGCCC
>DAIDTV010000279.1 GCA_027457005.1 Chloroflexota bacterium | reverse complement strand
CGTCGCGGAGGCGAAAGCCCGGGGGCTCGACGTCGACGAGTTCGCCCCCCGTCTCTCGTTCTTCTTCAACTCGCACAACGACTTCTTCGAGGAGATCGCCAAGTTCCGCGCCGGGCGCCGGATCTGGGCGCGCGTGATGCGCGAGGAGTTCGGGGCGAAGAAGGAGCGTTCGCTCTGGATGCGGTTCCACACCCAGACCGCCGGGTGTTCCGCGACCACGCAGCAGCCCGAGCTCAACGTCGTGCGGACGACCGTGCAGGCCCTCGCCGGAGTCCTCGGCGCACGAACGCTCTACGTCCTGCAGCGCGGGCTCGGGCCGGGTGGCGACCCCATTCACTTCCTCATGTTCTGGGACGGCGGCCTGTCCTTCTACGGGGGGCTCATCGGCGCGGCCATCGCGCTGGCCCTGTTCGCCCGCCGTCGGCACCTCTCATGGGCCGTCCTGGGCGACGTCGCCGCCCCGGCCGCCGCGCTCGGCATGGCCATCGGGCATGTCGGCTGCCTCATCAGCGGCGACTCGTTCGGCGTGCCGACCGCCCTGCCCTGGGCGGTCATCTACCGCAACCCCGGCGCCATGGCGCCACTCAACGTGCCGCTCCAGCCAACCCAGGTGTACGAGGCGCTCGCGGTCGGGCTGCTCTTCCTCGGGCTGCGGGCAGGCCGCGCGCAGCTGGCCGGCCTGGGCTCCGGAGCGGTTGCCGCGACCTACCTCGTGGGCCTGAGCGCTATCCGCTTCGCGCTCTTCTTCCTGCGCGACGAGCCGCCGGTCCTGTTCGGTCTCAAGACCGCCCAGTGGATCGGCGTGGGACTGGGTGCCGTCGGGCTCGTCGTGCTCGTCCTTCTCCTCACGCGTCGGCCCGCCCAGGGCCCCGCGCGAATCGCTCCGGAGGTGAGCAGACCATGACCAGCACGCACGCGAACCTGCCGGCGCCCGGAACCGGCCTCCCGCTGGACGGCACGCCGCCCCGGGTCGAAAGGGAGGGGCCGACGGTGGAAGTGCCCACGTTCCCGGCCGCCCTCGGCGCCGCGGCGCGCGTCGAGCGGCGCTTCTGGCTCGCCGGCGGCGCGATCGTGGCTGGGGTCCTGCTGCTCGCCGCCGGCGTCTCCGCGTCCCTCCTGCTCACCGTCGGCATCCTCGGCGCCTGCCTCGGCATGCACCTCTTCATGGGGCACGGCGGCCATACTGGTAGCGTCCACGGCGACACGGGACACGCAGGTCTCGTCGAGCACCCGAGCGAGGCAGCTCCCCCCGCTCACGCGGGCCACGTGCACGCGGCCCCCGAGGCCGACGCGTAGTAGTCGCGCGCAGACGTTCCGGGCGTCGGCGGAGGCCCGGGCGTTACGAGCGATGGGATCGGGCGGGCCGTCGCGTATTGCGGCCGGTGCTTCTCAGGCGGTCCTCACATGACTCTCAGCTGGCGGGATGAACCTCAGATTCGGACCGACGAGGTGCGCCGCGTCGGCCACGAGGTACCAGAGGCGCACAGGAACCGCTACGGGGTCTCGCCATGACTGACCACTCCACGACCCACCACGCGGCCGGCCCGCCGGCCGCCGTCCGGCGCGACGCACCGGCCACCCCCGCGGCCGGCGCCGGGGCGCCCCCGCCGACCCCTGACGCGGACGCCCGCCAGCGCGACCGCGACGCCGAGTACCGGCACCTCCTGCGGAAGTTCTGGTTCGCCGCAATCGTCTCGGTGCCCATCCTGCTCCTGTCGTATCCGTCGATCGTCCCGTTCGTGGGCGACGTCTTCCCGCGCGGGAGTCTGCAGCTCAAGGCGCTCTGGGGGGTCATGGGCATCGCGGCCCTGGCCGTGCTCGCGTACTCGGGCAACCAGTTCTTCAGCGGCGCGTGGGAAGGCCTGAAGCACCGCCAGGCGACCATGCACACCCTCATCGCGATCGGCACGGGGGCCGCCTGGCTGTACTCCGGGGCCGCCCTGCTGCTGCCCGCGCTCTTCCCCAAGGCGAGCATGGTGGACGTCTACTACGACGTGACGGTCGTGGTCACCGCGCTCGTCGTGCTCGGCATGGCGCTCGAGGTCAAGGCCCGCGGGCGCACGTCGGAGGCGATCGAGAAGCTCTTGGGGATGGCGCCCAAGACGGCGCGCATCATGCGCGACGGCGAAGAGCGCGAGGTCCCGGTGGACGAGGTCGTGGTGGGTGATGTGGTCGTCCTGCGCCCCGGCGCCAAGGTCCCCGTCGACGGGCTCGTCCTCGAGGGCGCCTCCGCGATCGACGAGTCGATGATCACCGGCGAGTCGCTGCCCGGGGCCAAGGCCTCGGGCGACGAGGTGATCGGCGGCACGATCAACGGCACGGGCGCGCTGCGCTTCCGGGCCACCAAGGTGGGGGCCGACACTGCCCTCGCCACGATCGTGCGGATGGTGGGCGACGCGCAGGCCTCGAAGGTGCCACTCCAGCGCATCGTCGACGTGGTCTCGGGCTACTTCACCCCGCTCGTCGTGATCGCCTCGATCGCCGGGTTCATGATCTGGTACGACTTCGGGCCCTCGCCCGCCTTCGCCTATGCCACGATCGTGGCCGTCACCACGCTCATCATCGCCTGCCCCTGCGCGCTCGGCATGGCCACCCCCATGGCCCTCACCACGGGGACCGGCCTGGCCGCCACGCACGGGATCCTGATCCGTTCGGGCGAGGCGCTCCAGGCGGCCCAGAAGCTCGACACGATCGTGCTCGACAAGACCGGCACGATCACGCAGGGCAAGCCCGCCGTCACCGACATCGTGCCGGCGGAAGGCGTCGCGGC
>DAIDTV010000278.1 GCA_027457005.1 Chloroflexota bacterium | reverse complement strand
CCTGATTCGCCCTCTGAATGGATACAAAGCCTTGAGGCGGTCCAGGTCCACCGAACTCAACATGCCTCGCGCACGCCCCTCTCGTGCGGCCATCAGCAGCTGCTCGGCTGCAGTGCCAGCGCGTGCGGAGTCGAGCAGGGTGCGCGTGAGAGTGGTGATGCGCAGGTCGTCGCGGATCGTCTGGTCGGTCTGCGGGACGTCCGAACGGTGGATGGTCACGCCACTGCGGGGCTTCAACCCGGACCTGACCGGCACCGTGATGTGGATCGTCCGCGGCAGGACGTCTGAGAGCCCGTAGATCTCGAGCGCGGTCTCGTGGCTGATGAGGCTGTCCGGGGCGGCGACCTGGAGGCTGTACAGGTCGTCACGAGGCGTGACCGGGTAGTGGGCCATACCGTAGACCCCGTGGCTCACGCGCTCGATCACGCCGCGGTGGACGCGATCGGTAAGGGCACGGTAGCTCACACCCTCGGCCAGCGCTTGTCCCGTCGTGAAGTATCCGTGCTGGTAGCTGGCGATCTCGAGGAGGTGTGGTTCTGACATGACTCAAACTTACGCCCCGCCCGGCTTTCGGCAGGGAGCGTGCCCGCGGCGAGCTTGCCGCTGTGGGTCGTCGCATCAACAGTCTCGCAACACTTGCTGCCGCACTCCTCACGTTCTGAACCGCGCGCGGCTCCCGCGCAGTCTCGTCGAGGGGGCTCAGTGCGCGGGCTCCTCCTCGAACGTCGCAAGCGCCTCGCTTGAGGGAACGAAGTAGTACGCGCCGGTGAGGGCGCGCGCGAAGTCGGTCAGCCGGTCGCGAGGTCCGCCGCCGCGGCCCGTCATGCTCGCGAGCATCGCGTCGAGCCGTGCGCGGTCCCGGCTGAAGCCCACGAAGATCGTGCCGTGCCGGGTGAGCGTGCCGTAGCCGATGTTCCGTCGGAAGATCTGCCCGAAGCGCTCCTGGTCGGTGCGGGCGACGTGCGACGTCTCCGGCCTCGGGTCGAGCTCGTCGCCCTCGAGCTTCCGGCGCCCCATCACCTGTTCCTGTTGCGGGACCGGCAGGGCCTCCCAGCGGTCGACGTCGTGCTCCCACTGTTGGAGCAGCAGCACGCTCCCGCCGTCGCCGGGCGCGCCCCGCTCCACGGTCACCGCCGTGGTCGCCTCCACCAGCGTGGGGTTCTCGGTGCCGTCCACGAAGCCCGTCAGGTCGAGATCCCGGTGGTAGGGCCAGCCGACCATCTCGTGCGCCAGGGTGGCGTGCGCGGCCAGCGCCGACACGACGCCGCGGGAGACGTCGAAGACGACGTCGTAGGCCGCGCCGGCCAGCCACACGACCACGTCGTGCTGCGTCGCCGGGAGGGTGTAGCCGTCGGCCCCAACGAGCGGCTCGGTGAACCCCGCGAGCCCGGGCGGAGAGCTGCCGGGGGCCACGGACGCCCACAGTTCGGGACGAAAGCCGGCCACGAGGTTGACCCCGCCGATGGTGGTGCGTGGCTCGCGGAGGCCCGCCACGTGCCGGACCAGCTCGCGCGCGTCGGCACCCTGGCGCCGGTCGAGCTCGAGATAGGCGTGCGACAGCGTGCCGAGCGCGAAGATGCCGGTCTGGGGCGTCGCCATGCGGGCAGCATACCGAACCGCGCACGCCGCCACCGAGGGCCATTCGGAACGGTGCGGCGGGGCGAGGTGCCGCCGCACCCCGGCGTTGAGCCCCGACGTTGCGGGGCCCGTGGACGTTGCGGGGCCCGTGGCAGATCCGGCGGGCTCAGGCGGCGAGCCCGATCACCAGCCACATGAACCCGACGCCCAGCACCGTGCAGGCGATCGTGAGGCGGCTCGGGTGGTGCGCGTGCGCCTCGGGCAGGATGTCGGAGGTCGCGAGGTAGAGCAGGATCCCGGCGAAGAAGCCGAGGTACAGGCCGAGGAGCGGGTGGGGGATGGCGAAGCCCAGGGTGATCGCGGCTCCGGCCACCGGCGCCAGGGCGTCGAGGAACAGCAGGGTGAGCGCCCGGCGGCGGTTGTTGCCGTACAGGGACGTGATGGTGTAGGTGTTGAACCCGTCGGCGAAGTCGTGGGCGATGATGGCCACCGCGACGGTAGCGCCGATCGCCGCCCCGGCCTGGAACGCGGCGCCGATGGCGAAGCCATCCATCACGCTGTGCCCCACGAGCGCCGACCCGGCAAGCAGCCCGACCCCGGGCCGGTGCTGGTGGGCGGCCCACTCGTCCTCGTGCCCGCGGTGGACCCCCATCCAGCGCTCGATCAGGTGCAGCACGAGGAAGCCGGCCACGAAGGTGACCAGGGCGGCCGGGACATGGAACCACACCGCCGGCGCCTGGCCGAGGGCCTCGGGCAGCAGATCGAAGCTCACCACGCCCAGCATCAGCCCGGCGGCCAGACCGAGCACGAGGTGCTGGTAGTCGCGGATGTGCAGGGCCGCCCATCCCCCGAGGAGCGTGGTGGCGAACGCGCCGAGCGCGACGACGACCGGCATCTGCCTGCTACTCCTTTCCGAGACTGCACCACCCGAGAGCGCCGTCGTCGGCACGTCGGTGCCGCGCCAGCGGCTACCAGCGCTGGTGGACCAGCGGCTTGACGCGCTCCTCGTAGAGGCGGGCGATCCGTTCCATGGCCTCGGGCGGCAGCGGGGCGAGGTCCGCGGCGGCAGCATTCGCGCGGGCCTGCTCAGGCGTCTTCGCGCCCGGGATGGCGGCCGTCACCGCATCGGACATGAGGATCCAGCGCAGCGCCATCTGGGCCAGGGTGGCGTTGGCCGGGACGAGCGCGCGGAG
>DAIDTV010000277.1 GCA_027457005.1 Chloroflexota bacterium | reverse complement strand
GACGAACCAGCGCCTTGCCGGTTCGCCTGCCGCGCCGTCGACCGGACGCCCGGCGATCGAGTGAATGGCCCGGTACCGCACCTCCCCGGCATCGACGACGTGCACGGCCGACGGATCTCCATGCAGGGCGGCGACCATCCGGTCCACCAGCGCCGCGGGATCTGCCGGCAGCCCGATCCCGCGGGCGTAGTCGCTGCCGCGCCCGGCCGGCACCAGCCCGACCAGGGGCCCCTCCCCCGGCGCCCGGCCCGCCGACAGCAGCCCGTTCACCACCTCGTGCAGCGTGCCGTCCCCACCGACGGCCACCACCAGGCGCGCGCCGTCGTCGGCCGCCCGTCGCGCCAGCTCGGTGGCTTCGCCGGCCCGCGAGGTGAGCTCCACGACGTGGTCGACGCCACGCTCGGCCAGCGCGGCGGCCATGGGTGGCCACCGGCGTGCGAAGGCGCCTCGTCCGGCCCCCGGGGGCGCCACGAACCGCAGCGGCGCGCTGCCCTCGCCGGAGGCGCTCATTCGACGCGGAGCGCCCGGGCGATCTCCACCCGGGACGCGAGGCGGGCCGGGTAGGCGGCCGCCAGCACCGATCCACCCACGCCCAGCACCAGCACGAGGGCGATCGCGCTCCACGGCACCCCGAGCGAGGCGTGGAACCCGGACGTCCCGCCCAGCACCAGCACGGCGACCGACGCCACGACGCCGACCACGATTCCCAGCAGCGCGCCCGCCAGGCCCAGGATGCCCGCCTCCAGCACCACCGACCGCCAGGCCTGCCGCCTGGTGAGGCCGGCGGCCCGCAGGATCCCCAGTTCCCCGACCCGCTGGGCGACGTCCATCGCGAGGACGTCGAGGATGCAGAGGACGGCCACGAACACCGCCGCGAGCGCCAGCAGATCCAGCAGCGTGAAGGTCCGGTCGAGCGCCCCCGTGATGGCCCCGCCCACCGCCGAGGGGCTCACCACCGACATGGCGTACTGTGCCGCGACCGACGACAGCCTGCCATCGAGCCCCGGCATCGCGCCCGGTGCCGCACGCACCAGGAAGAGCGACGCGCCCGCGATCCCCAGCGAGCGGACCGCGTCGCCCTGGGACACGACCACCGACTCCCCGGCCGAGCCGGGCAGGCTGTGCGCGATGATCGCTGCCACCCGCAGCTGCGCGACGCCCTGCGCGGTCCGCAGGCTCAGCGGGTCCCCGCTGCGCAGTCCGAACCGATCCGCGACCGACCGGGGCACGAGCACCGCTCCTCCTGCCTGCAGCGCCGCGAACGCCGCCTGCCGGTCGCCGCCCTCGACCGTCAGCGCGCCGAGCGCATCGTACCCGCGCGGGTCCACCGCCATCGCCGATGCCTGCCGGCCCGCGATCGCCACGTCGAAGAGCCGGATCGGCGTCACGGACCCGACTCCCGGAACCGCGGCCAGGTCGCCGCCGAAGTCGACGGGGACCGCTGAGATCGCTTCCACGACCAGGTCGGCCGGGGCGACGTCGGACAGCAAGGCCTCGCCGGCCCGGCGGGTGCCCTCCGCCACGCCCGCCAGCGAGATCACGAGCGCGAGCCCCACGGTGAGCGCGGCCAGGGAGACCGCGATCCGCCCGGGATCGTGGGAGACCGCCGCGCGCGCCAGGCGCACCTCGGCACGCACCGAACGCCGGAACGGCAGCGCCAGGAGCGCCACCAGCCCGCCCGCGATGCGCAGCACGAGCGGCGCGACCAGGCCGGCGACGAGCAGGAGCACCAGGATGCCCAGCGCTCCCCCGACCGCGGCCAGTGCCTGGGGGCCGAGCAGCCCGGAGCCCGGGGCGGCCGCAGGGACGCCGTCGCCTGCCCAGCCACCGGCGACCAGCACGACCAGCCCGACCAGCGTGGCGGCGGCTCCGGCGACGGCCAGCCGCAGCAGTCGCGGTGCCGGTGCGGCCAGCGCAGGCCCCCGTCGCAGCGCCTCGACCGGAGGCACGCGGCCGGCGCGCCAGGCAGGTTCGAGGGCCGCCGCGAGGGTGACCAGGAGGCCGAGCATGACCGCGGCCGCCAGCGCGCCAGGGTCGAGGACCGCGCTCCCGATCGGGGCGCCCGTGAGCGACCCCACGAGGGCGCCCAGCACGACTGCGGCCACGGCCCCCAGCGCGATCCCCAGGACGGCACCGCCGATCCCGAGCCACAGCGCCTCCTCCAGGACCATGCGGTGCACCTGGCCGCGGGTCGCCCCGGCCGACCGGAGCAGACCCACCTCGCGTGTGCGCTCGGCGACTGACATCGCGAGCGCGTCGGCCACGAGCAGCGCGCCGACGAACAGCACGATCGCCGCCACGAGCAGCAGGCCGGACCCGACGTCACGGGTCGCTCCACCGCGCGCGGCCGCCTCGTCCGCCGCCGTCGAGATCAGGTACGGCTGCGTGGTCAGGCGGCCCTCCAGCCGCGTCTCCACCTCGGCCACCCCGGCCGCTGGATCGACCCGGACCTCGACCATGTCGGCGGCCCCCGCGTCCAGCGCGAAGAGCGACCTCGCCGCGTCGATCGTCACGTACGCGAGGCGGCCGTCGTCGGCCAGCGTCGGCCCCGAAGCGGCGAGCAGCCCGCGCATGGTGAAGGTGTGCTCGCCACCGCCGCCGACCAGCGTCAGCGGCGAGCCCACCGCCAGGCCGTGGTCCGCCGCCCACGTGGCGGAGACGAGGACGCCTGCCGGATCGCCAGTGGAGAGCGGGGTGCCGGCCGTCAGCGCTTCGTCGTGCAGGGCGCGGTCGGCCGCGGGATCCACGCCCACCAGCGTCACCGGGCCGAGCGACGCGCC
>DAIDTV010000276.1 GCA_027457005.1 Chloroflexota bacterium | reverse complement strand
GGCCCAGGCAGTCCGCGGCATACCGCCGCGCAAGCCGGGTGATGCCGGGCGGCGCGGACTCCAACTTCCGCGCCTGGGGCGAGCGGACGGTCTACGTCGATCGGGGCAAGGGCGGCCGCGTCTGGGACCTGGACGGCAACGAGTTCATCGACCTGCGCATGGGATACGGCCCCGTGATCCTGGGGCACGCCGACTCCCGCGTCGACGACGCGGTCAACGAGCGGATGCGGCACGGCGTCAGCTTCTCCCTCACCACCGAGGACGAGATCCGGGTCGCCGAGCTCATCACGGAGCTCACGTTCTGCGAGATGGTGCGCATGACCGTGTCGGGCACCGAGGCGACCATGCACGCGATCCGCGTGGCCCGCGGGTTCACCGGCCGCGACAAGATCATCAAGTTCGAGGGGCAGTACCACGGGGTCCACGACTACGCGCTGATCAGCGTCCTGCCCAACGACGTGAGCACGCTGGGCGACCGCGACAACCCGGTGCGGCTGGCCTGGGGCAGGGGGATCCCGAAAGCGATCACGGAGACGGTGATCCCGGTGCCCTACAACGACCTGGCCACCCTCCGCCGCGTGTTCGAGCGCGAGGGCGACGAGATCGCGGCCGTGCTGATCGAGCCCGTCCTGGGCAACGCGCAGGGGATCCTGCCGGCCCCCGGGTTCCTCGAAGGCGTGCGCGCCATCACGCGGGAGTTCGGCGCGCTGCTGATCTTCGACGAGGTCAAGACCGGGTTCCGGTTCGCGCTCGGCGGTGCCGCGGAGTTCTTCGGGGTGACCCCGGACCTCGCGACCTACGCCAAGGCGATGGGCAACGGGTACCCCGCGGCGGCGTTCGGCGGGCGTCGCGACGTGATGAGCGTGCTCCCGCAGCACGTCAGCCACGGCGGCACCTACGCCGGGAACCGGGTGGCCGCGGCGGCCGCTGTCGCGACGCTCACGATCCTGCGGGACACCCCGGCGCTGGAGACGATCCACCGCACCGGTGAGGCCGTGCAGCGGGGCCTTGACCAGGTCATCTCCCGGCGTGGGCTGGCGCACGTGTTCACCGGCCATCCCGCGATGTTCGGGGTGATGTTCGCCGAGGCGATGCCGACCGACTACCGGGGCTGGGCGGGCACCGACCACGAGCTGTACGACGCCGTGGCCGGGGGCATGATCCGGCGGGGGGCGATGCCCGAGCCCGACTCGAGGGAGCCCTGGTTCATGTGCGAGGCGCACGCGGCGGACGACACGGTCGACCGGGTCGTGGGGATCTTCGAGGCGGCGCTCGACGAGGCACTGGCGGAGCGCGCCCGGGCGTCCTGACGCGCCCCGCGCACTCCCCCCGGTCGGCGCGTTACAGTGGGGCCCGACGATCGGAGGGACGGATGCGCGCCGAGGGCATGGTGGAGATCGCCGCGTCGTGCGGCAGCACGTGGGACGCCCTCACGGACCCCGTGGTGCTGGCCGGGTGCGTGCCCGGCGCCGGCTCCGTCTCGATCGAGCCCGTCGGGCCCGCCGAGCTGGCGCTGAAGGGCCGGATCGGGCAGGGGTTCCTGAGCCTGCCCGCCGAGGGGCGGGTCGAGCTCAGCGACCTCGTGCGGCCGGACGCGGCGACGGCGACGCTCCGGGGATCGGTGGCCGGGACCGCGCTGGAGGCGAGCGCGCGGGTGACGCTCGAGGAGACCGGCCCGGATCGAACCCTGCTGCGGTGGGCGGCCGACGCGTCGATCGCCGGTCCGCTTGCCGGCATGGCCGCGCCGTACCTGGACCGCGAGGGCCCCGGGCTGGTCGCGCGAACGCTGGACTGCCTGCGGATCCGCCTCGAGGCCGCCGCCGACCCGGAGGCGGCATGACCGCCGCGGGTACCGCGCGGGGCGCGGAGCTGCTGGTCGCGTGAACATCCAGGTCGAGACGCTGCCCGGGTACGAGCTGGTCGCGGGCCCCCACGCGGTGGTGGGCGACCTGATCATGCTCATCGTCGCCACGCTGCTGGCCCTGTGGCTGTCCCGCCGCCTGGTGCGGGGTGCCGTCGCCGCGCTGGTGAACCGGGAGGCCACCGAGGGGACCGCGCAGGAGCTCTCGGCCATCGAGGTGCGCAAGCGCAGCGAGACGCTGCAGGGGCTGGCCGACGGCCTCGTCCGCTCGCTGATCCTCGTCGTCGCTTTCGTCACCGCGCTCGACAAGTTCGGGCTGAACATCGGTCCGGCGGTGGCCGGGCTCGGGATCGCGGGTGTCGCGCTCGGGTTCGGCGCGCAGAGCCTGGTGCGCGACTACCTCGCCGGCATGTTCGCCCTGATCGAGAACCACTACTCGAAGGGCGACGTGGTGAAGATCGCCGACGTGACGGGCACGGTGGAGGACTTCACGCTCCGGCGCACCACCCTGCGCGACATGGACGGAACAGTCCACATCGTGCCCAACGGCCTCATCGGCGTCACCAGCAACATGACCCGGGTCTGGGGCCGCATCAACCTGGACGTCACGGTGGCCCACGGGTCCGACATCGACCAGGTCATCGAGGTGGTGAACGAGCTCGGCCGGCAGATGGCCGAGGATCCCGCCTGGAAGCGGCGCGTGCTGGAGGCGCCGCGGGTGGAGCGGGTCGAGGCGATCGGCGAGTACGGCATCACGCTCAAGATCCTGGGGTCGGTGCGCGCGGCGGACCGCTGGGCGGCGGCCGGCGAGCTCCGCAAGCGCGTGCTCGATGCGTTCAAGGCGAACGACATCGACATCCCGCGCGCGCAGCGCGTGTTCGTGGCGCACCCGGGGACCGACACCGCGCCAACGGCTCCCACGGACG
>DAIDTV010000275.1:2561-2808 GCA_027457005.1 Chloroflexota bacterium | reverse complement strand
GGCAGATCCCCAGCAGGGGCCGCCCGTCGGCAAGCGCGGCTCGCGCAAGCGCCACGGGCCCGCCCAGGCGCGCCGGATCACCGGGTCCCGGCGACAGCACCAGGCCATCGATGTCCGGCGCCAGTGCCACGTCCGGTCCGACCCCGTGCGGCAGCACGCGGACGCGCGCCCCCCGCCGCCGCAGCCCGCGCACGATGTTCGCCTTCAGGCCGAAATCCACCACCGCCACGAGCGGCCCGTCGCCGGT
>DAIDTV010000275.1:0-2551 GCA_027457005.1 Chloroflexota bacterium | reverse complement strand
CACCTGCCCCACGAAGTCCTGGTCCTCCCATCGCGGCATGGCGCGCGCAGCCTCGACCGCCGCCTCCCGGTCCACCTCGCCGGGACCCGTCACGTACGCCCGTTGGGCCCCGGTCTCGCGCAGGTGGCGGGCCAGCGCGCGCGTGTCGACGCCCGCGACCGCCGGCACACCGCTCGCGCGCAGCAGGTGGACGATCTGCCGCGCCCGACCCACCACCGCCGCGGTGGCGTGCGCGACGACGAGTGCCCGCAGCCACGGCCGCTCGGACTGATCGTCCTCCACCAGGCGGCCGTAGTTCCCGATCAGGGGGTAGGTCATCACCACCACCTGGCCGGCATACGACGGGTCGGTGCACACCTCCTGGTAGCCGGTCTGGCTGGTGTTTGCCACGAGATCGCCCCCGGCGCCCACCGGTGCCCCGAACGCGACACCGGGGAAGACCGCTCCATCCTCCAGGGCGACGAGCGACGGTCCGTGCGATCCCACCCGCGGGTCCACCACGGCATCCGGGGGCACGAGAAGACGCCACTGGTGCGAAGGGGTCATGGGAGGCCGGCGAACGGGACGTCACCGCAGACCTGGCTGGCGCGGTGACCACGGGACGGCGGGTACAGGTCGGTCTCCTCCACGGTCTCACGGGGCCGATCACGCCGGCCGAACGGCCGGCCCGCCCGGCCTCACCGGGCCGGTGCGCGGAACGGATCAAGAGTACACCGGCACCGCCCGGCCGGGGCCTCCTCGCGAGGCGCACGTCGCGGGCCGCTCGGGGCGGTCCCGTCGGGGTACCGGCGCGGCCGGTCCGGTCGGCACTTCCGGCGCGCGTGCCGCGGGCTATGCTGCGCCCGTGAAGACACTCCCAGTCCTCCCGACCCGGCGCGCCGACGGTGTCGTCGAGGTGTCCTGCCGCGGCGCGGAGATCCTGGCGAATCCGCTGCTCAACAAGGATCTTGCCTTCGACGAGGACGAGCGCGACGAGCTGGGTCTGCGCGGCCTGCTGCCGCCGCACGTGCGCACCATCGAGGAGCAGGTCGCGCTGGAGCTCGAGCACGTGCGCCGCAAGGCCGACGATCTCGAGCGGTACATCGGCCTGGCCGCCCTCCAGGACCGTAACGAGACGCTCTTCTACCGGCTCCTCGTCGAGAACATCGAGGAGTTCATGCCCATCGTCTACACGCCGACCGTGGGGCGGGCATGCCAGCAGTTCAGCCACGTCATGCGCCGCGCGCGGGGCGTGTGGATCACCCCCGATGATTCCGGGCGAATCGCCGAGCTGCTGCGGAACGCGCGCGACGAGGAGGTCCGGCTCATCGTCGCCACCGACAACGAGCGCATCCTCGGCCTCGGCGACCAGGGCGCGGGCGGGATGGGGATCCCCATCGGCAAGCTTGCCCTGTACACCGCCGGTGCCGGCATCTACCCGTCGCTGACCCTGCCCGTGTCGCTCGACGTGGGCACCGACAACCAGACCCTGCTCGACGACCCGCTGTACATGGGCTACCGGCATCCGCGGCTGCGCGGCGACTCGTACGACGAGTTCATCGAGGAGTTCGTGGAAGCGGTCAACCTGGTCTTCCCGCACGCCCTGCTGCAGTGGGAGGACTTCAAGCAGCACAACGCGATCCGCATCCTGGACCGCTTCCGGCACCGCGTCGCCAGCTTCAACGACGACATACAGGGCACCGCGGGCCTGGTGGTCGCCGGCCTCTTCGCCGCGCTGCGCATCCTCGACGAGCCGCTCCACCGCCAGCGGCTGGTGTTCGTGGGCTCCGGGGCAGCGGGCGTGGGGATCGCGCGCCTGGTGCGCGTGGCCATGGAGCGCGAGGGCGCGGAGCCGGCCACGGTGGCGAGGGCGATCGCGATGCTCGACACGCACGGCCTCGTGCATGCCGGGCGCACCCCGCTCGATCCCGACAAGCTCGAGTTCGCGCTGTCGCCGGAGGTCATGGCGGCGCACGGGTTCGTCGGTGAGGGCCCCTTCGATCTCGAGGAAGTGATCCGAAAGGTGCGGCCGACCATCCTGATCGGCACGAGCGCGACCCCCGGCTCCTTCACCGAGGGCGCCCTCCGGGAGATGGCACGCCACGCGCGCATCCCCATCGTGATGCCGCTCTCGAACCCCACGTCCAAGTCCGAGGCGGTACCGGAAGACATCCTGCGCTGGACGGAGGGCCGCGCCGTGGTCGCGACCGGCAGCCCGTTCCCGCCCGTGGAGGTCGCGGGCGAACAGCGCCTGATCGGGCAGGCCAACAACGTGTTCGTCTTCCCCGGAGTGGGGCTGGGCGCGATCGTCGCCGACGCGCGCGAGGTGACGGACGAGATGTTCCTCGTCGCCGCTCACACCCTGGCCGAGATGGTGACGCCCGAACGGCTCGCCGCCGGCTCGATCTACCCACCGGTCTCCGACCTGCGGGAGGTGACCCGGGCAATCGCCGTTCGGGTGGTCTGCCAGGCGCGTGACTGCGGGGTGGGGCGCGGCATCCACGACGAGCAGATCGACCGGGTGGTCGACCAGGCCATGTGGTATCCAACGTATCGCGGATACGTTGGATAC
>DAIDTV010000274.1 GCA_027457005.1 Chloroflexota bacterium | reverse complement strand
GACGTAGCGGGCAGCGCTCATCGGGCGTCCTCCTCGGAGAGCCACGCGGCCACGTCGCCGGCCAGGTAGGGCAGGATGACGTCGGCCCCCGCGCGGGCGATCGCGGTGAGCAGCTCGAGCGCCGCGCGCCGCCGGTCGATCCAGCCGCGCTCCGCCGCCGCCTCGAGCATCGCGAGCTCGCCGCTCACCTGGTACGCGGCCAGCGGCAGGTCGAACCGTTCGCGGGCACGCGCCAGCACGTCCAGCGACGTGATCGCCGGCTTGACCATCAGCATGTCGGCGCCCTCGGCGGCATCGAGCGCCATCTCGCGCAGGGCCTCCCGGCCGTTCGCCGCGTCCATCTGGTGGCTGCGGCGATCGCCGAAGGCGGGCGTGGAGTCGGCAGCCTCGCGGAAGGGGCCGTACAGGGCGGAGGCGTGCTTGGCGGCGTACGCCAGGATGGCGACCTCCGTCGCGCCCGCGGCGTCGAGGCCGGCCCGGATCGCCGCGACCTGGCCGTCCATCATCGCGCTCGGCGCCACGATGTCGGCGCCGGCCTGCGCGTACGCGACGGCGGCACCGGCGAGCCCCGGGAGCGTCGCTTCGTTGTCGATCCGGTCCCCCGACACGATCCCGCAGTGGCCGTGCGTGGTGTACTCGCACAGGCAGACGTCGGCGGCCAGTGCCAGCGGCAGGTCCGCAATCCGGAGCCGGCGCAGGGCGTCGGGGACGGGCCCTTCCGGGTCCGCGGCACCCTCGCCGAACGGGTCCTTCTCGCCCGGGATCCCGAAGAGCATCAGGCCGCCGACGCCGAGCCCGGCGAGCCGCGTGGCGAGCTCCACGACGAGGTCCTGGCTCAGGCGCGCCTGCCCGGGCATGGAGCCGATCGGCTCGCGCCGGCCGTGGCCGGGAACCACGAAGAGCGGCATCACGAGCTGCGCGGGGGAAAGGCGCGTCTCGCGGACGAGCCGGCGCCGGCTGGGGGTGGCGCGAAGGCGGCGCGTGCGTTCGAACACGACGGCGGCGAGCCGGGACGGGCCCTCTGCATCCGGCAGCGCGACGTCCGCGCCCCCGGGCGCCGGGGCTCCTGCGCCCGGGGTGGCCGCGGCGCCGGCGGGGCCCCGGCCGGGTTCGACCGGAGCGGACCGGGACGTGAACGTCATCGATGCACCTCCGTGGGATGAGCGTCGATCGGGGGCCCGTCACCGGAGCGCGGACGGGGCCGGGTGGCTCCCCGGCGCTCTCCGGCCCGGGGCCCGGGTGCGCCACGGCGCCCCAGCACGTCGAGGACCGCGTCCGCAAGGGCGTCGACGGTGGGAGACACGGCCTCCGCCGCGAGGTCCAGGCCGAGCCGCCGCACCTCCTCCGACGTGGACGGCCCGATCGAGACGAACGGCAGGGCCCGCAGGACGGCTTCGAGTGGGAGGGAATCGGCGGCGCGAGGGCCGGCCGTGGCCGCGATCGCGAGCAGCCCGCGGACGGCGGACCCCGAGGCGACCACCACGGCGCCGAGCAGCGGATCGGCGAGCGCGGCGGCCAGCGCGGGCAGGGATGCCGCCGGTCCCTCCACGGTCTCGTAGGCGACCACCTCGCGCACATCGGCACCGGCGGCACGGAGCAGCGCCGGCAGCTCCGGACCCGCGGCGCTCGCCCGGGGAAGGAGCACACGCCGGCCGGCCAGATCGCCGGCCGCCCGCAACGCGTGCCCCAGGCCGGCTCCGGTCGCGTCGGCGGCCTCGACGGTCACCGCGATCCCGGCCTCCCGCAGGGCCCGGGCGGTTGCCGGCCCAACGGCCGCGAACTTCGGCCCCGCGGGGGCGGAGGGCATCCTCCCATCCGCCACCCCGGGTCGCCCCGGCACTTCCGCGGGCGCGGGACGCCGCTCCCCGGGCCCCACCGCGGCCACCAGCGCGGCCACCGCGGTGGCACTGGTCATCACCACCCAGTCGTACCCGGACAGGTCCCCTGCCGCGGCACCGAGGTCGCCACCCGGGTTGACGTCACGGATCGCCACGGCGGGCACGGCATGAACGCGCACACCAGAGCCGGCGAGCCGCGCGACCAGCGGGTCACGCGATCCGCCCGGACGCGTCACGAGGACGGCCGGCGCGGCCGGGGCCGGGGCCGCGGTCATCGGGAAGAGCTCACGTGACGCCCCCGCGGCTCGCTCCACGGCTCCGTCCCGGCCGATCCGGCCGCGCCGGTCCGCGGCCTGTCCGGCATGCGTCCCACCACGGTCACGCCACATCGCCGCGGAACCCCGCCGAGAGGAGTTCCTGCGCCACGGAACGGGCCAGCTCCATCGAGCGTTCGGCATCGTCGGACCGGCGAACCACGACCGGGGCGGAGCGCGGAACGACGGCACCCGCGAGCAGCTGCATGCGGCCTCCCTGGACCGTTCCGAGCGCCCCCAGCGGTGCACGGCAGCCGCCGCCGGTGCGTTCCAGCACCTCGCGCTCTGCCTCCACGCAACGCCTCGTCGGCGGATGGTCGACCGCGGCCAGCGCATCGCGGAGCCTGCCATCGCCGACACGACACTGCCCGGCAAGCGCCCCCTGCGCGGGTGCCGGCGGCAGCACGGCGGGATCCAGCGCGCAGCGCGCGCGGTCGCCATGCCCGAGCCGGACCAGGCCCGCGACGGCCAGCACCAGCGCGTCCACCTCGCCGGCATCCAGCCGCCGGAGCCGGGTGTCCACGTTGCCATGCAGGGGCACGATCCGCAGGTCGGGCCGGGCAGCGGCCAGGAACGCGGCACGCCGCGGGCTGTCGGTGCCGACCGTGGCGCCGGCCGGCAGCGCCTCCAGGCCGGAGCCGTCCCGCGTGACCAGCGCATCGCGGGGATCCTCGCGGGCGGAGTATGCGGCGA
>DAIDTV010000273.1:2251-2869 GCA_027457005.1 Chloroflexota bacterium | reverse complement strand
GCGATCCGCCGGCGCAGGAGGCCCAGTGTCGCGACCGCGAACGAGCCGACGCCGAACAGGCCCCCCAGGATCACGCCCGGAATGAAGTAGTCGCTGAACGGGCTGCCCGCGAGCAGCGCCACGTCGAACTGCATGACGCTGCCGTCCGGCTTCGCTACCAGGGCGATCCCGCCCCCCAGCGCTCCGATCCCGAGCAGCAGCAGGAAGGAGATGGCGATCCAGCCCGCGCGACCGAGCTGCGGTGCCGGGATGCCGCTTGTCGGGACGTGCGCCATCGATCGAGTTGTCATGACAGTGGTGGGCTCCATCTGTGCGGCCAGACCGACTCGGGACGACCGGATCATCGGCCGGCCGGCCAGCGTTCGGCCAGAGCCTTCCGTCACATCCACGCGGCCCGTCCGTCGGTCGTGCTCGATCGACCGGGCGTGCGCGTCCCGGAAGCCGCCGGGCAACGGCGCCGGGCAACTCCGCCCCGGGTGACGCCACGCGGCGCCAGCGCCCGACGATGCCGCCCCGGGTGACGCCACGCGGCGACGACGCCGGGCAACTCCGCCCCGGCTGACGCCACGCGGCGACCGGGCCGGGCGACTCCACGCGGCGAGCTCCCATGGGCGGGGG
>DAIDTV010000273.1:0-2241 GCA_027457005.1 Chloroflexota bacterium | reverse complement strand
AGATCCGATGGGCCACTCCGCCTGGCCACCCCACGGGCGACGCCGCCCGTTCGGGTAGTGCCGTGGGACAGACGACCCCCCGCGGGATAGTGCCAATCGCCACTCCCGCCCGCGAACGGCGTACCCTGTCGGCTCATGCGGGTGCAGCGGCGGTGGCTGGGAGTGCTCGTGCCGATCCTGGTGGTCGGCGTGATCGAGCTGGCCGCCGACAGCTTCTTCGACCAGCACCTGCCGTTCCCCCGCGACACCATCCTGGTGATGACCGTCGTGTGCGTGCTGGCGATCGTCTACGGCCGATACGCGTTCCGGGAGATCGACCGGCTCACCGCCACCCTTCGCCAGCGCAACCGGGAGCTCGAGGGGCGGCATACCGCAGCCGCTGCGCTGCACCGGGTGAGCGTCGCCATGACGGCGCTGGTGGACATCGACGCCGTCCTGCGGGCGGTCGTGGACAACGCCCGCCAGCTCCTCGGCGCCGACGTCGCGGTCCTGGCGCTGGCCGGGCCCGCAGGCGAGCTGCGCCTCGCGGCGTCGAGTGGCCCGGACGACGCGGTCGATACGCGCGCCGGGCAGCCCGGCGAGGACTTCCGGCGGTTCATCCGTCCCGCCTACCTGGCCGCGAACATGGCCGCGCCGCTGCGCCTCGCCGACCGCACCATCGGCACGCTTGCCGTCGGATCCCGCGCGCCGATCGCGTACGGCGTCGACGACGTGGAGACGCTCTCGTCCCTGGCCAGCCAGGCCGCGATCGCCCTCGAGAACGACCGCCTGCAGCGTGAGCTGCGGGAGCTCGCCGTGCGCGGAGAGCGCGAGCGGATCGCGCGCGAGATGCATGACGGCCTGGCGCAGGTGCTCGGGTACGTCAACACCAAGTCGCAGGCCGTGGAGGAGCTCCTGGCGTCCGGCCGTCCGGAGGCGGCACGCTCCCAGCTGTCGGAGCTCGCCATCGCCGCCCGCTCGGTCTACGTCGACGTCCGCGAGGCCATCCTCGGCCTGACCAGCCCGATCCCGCCCGACCGGGGGTTGGTCGGGGCGCTCGAGGAGTACGCGGTCCGGTTCGCGGAGGCATCCAAGCTCGTCGTGCGCGTGGACGCCTCGGACGCGGCGCGTCGGCTCGTGCTCGCCCCCGATGTCCAGGCGCAGGTCTTCCGGATCGTGCAGGAGGCGCTCACGAACGTGCGCAAGCACGCCGCGGCCCAGCGCGTCGTGGTGTCGATGGGGGTTGATGCGGGATCGCTGGTGGTGCACGTGGAGGACGACGGACGCGGCATGGCCACGACGGAAGCGCCGGCCGGTGATTGGCCGCACTATGGGATGCAGACGATGCGGGGACGCGCGGCGACGGTCGGCGGAGAGCTGACGTTCGAGCCCGCGCCCGGGCAGGGCACGCGGGTCGCGCTGCGTGTTCCGCTGGCGGCAACGACTGGGAGGAGGGTGGCCTGATGCGGGTCCTGCTGGCGGACGATCACACGCTGTTTCGCGACGGGGTGGGGTCGCTGATCTCCGCCTGGGGGCACGACGTGGTGGGCCAGGCGTCGAACGGCGAGGACGCCGTCGCGCTGGCCGATCGCCTGAAGCCGGACCTGGTCCTGATGGACGTCCGCATGCCGGGGCTCTCCGGGCTCGCCGCCACGCAGCGGATCAAGGCCGAGCACCCCGAGATCGCCATCGTGATGCTGACGGTCAGCGAGGACGAGGACGACCTGTTCACCGCGATCAAGGCCGGCGCCCAGGGATACCTGCTGAAGAACCTGGAGAGCACGCAGCTCCGCTCGATGCTGGAGGCGGTGGGCAGGGGTGAGGCCGCCATCACGCCCGCCACCGCGGCACGGATCATCGACGAGTTCCTGCGTCCCGACCGCCCCCATCTCCCCGCCGACCCCGACCGGCTCACCGAGCGCGAGCTCGAGGTGCTGGGCCTGGTCACGCAGGGGCTGCGCAACAAGGAGATCGCCTCGCGGCTGGGCATCAGCGAGAACACGGCGAAGTTCCACCTCAAGAACATCCTCGAGAAGCTGCACGCGCAGAGCCGCACCGAGCTGGCCGCCCGCGCCGTCCGCGAAGGGCTCATCCCCGGCAACTGAGCGCCGGTTCCGTGCCTCCGAGCGCCGGTTCCGTGCCTCCCACGCCGCCCAGGCTGCCCATACCGCCCGCCCAGGGGGTGACCCGGGCCGACTGACCCCCGCCACGCCGGGACCGTCGGTGCAAACGGCCCGGGCCATCCGGCACCACCGCCTCCCC
>DAIDTV010000272.1 GCA_027457005.1 Chloroflexota bacterium | reverse complement strand
GCTCTGGGGCCCGCGTTTCAGCGCGTACGTCGTCGCGGGCCGCGACCGGGGCGTCTTCGCGCTCGGGCGGCTTCCGGACGATGCCGAGGGCCGGCGGTTCGCCGAGGACCTGGCCACGCGCCTGGACGCGTTCCTCGACGGACGCAGCATGACCTATGGAGACGCGGGACGCGCGCTCGCGGTCCACCCCAACGCGCTCCGCTACGCCGCGCCGACCGGCAGGGTCCTGATCCGGTGGGACGGGGGTCGACGGCCGATCGTCTGGACGGTGCCGCGGCCCCGGGTCGATCCGCGCGACGCCCGCCTCGAGCTCGCGCGCCGGTACCTGCACGTCTTCGGCCCATCGACGCCCGCGGCGTTCGGCGAGTGGGCGGGGATCGCCCCGGCGCGAGCCCGTGCGGCGTTCGAGGCGCTGGGTGGATCGCTGACTCCGGCTCGCACACCGGTCGGCGATGCCTGGATCCTCACTGACGACGAGCCGACCTTCCGCGCCCCGGGGGGACAGGCGGCCGCGGCCCGCCTCGTCCCGAGCGGCGACGCGTACTTCCTGCTCCGGGGAACTGACCGCCAACTCGTGGTCCCGGATGCCCGCCAGCGTGCGGCACTGTGGACTCCGCGCGTGTGGCCGGGTGCCGTCCTCGTGGATGGCGAGATCGTCGGGACGTGGCGGCGCGCGGATGCGAACGTGAGCATCCGGTCCTGGCGCCGGCTCACGCGGTCCGAACGCGACGCGGTCGATGCGGAGGCGGCGTCCCTGCCGGTGCCCGGAACCCGAGGTCCGCTCCGTGTCGCATGGGAGGACTGAGTCCGCACCAGCGGCAAGGGACGGGACCGTCGCCATCCTCCGGGGCCGGGGCGAGGGCATGTCCCCACACGTGGTGTCAGTGCCGAGACGTACGACGATCAGACCCCGGCGAGGCGGCCCAATCCCGCCTCGGCGAGCTGCGCCATCGAGACGAGCCGCTCCTCGAGCACCATGCGCCCGAGGCGGGTCAGCTGGTAGGGACGCCGGCGGTCCACGTCGGGCAACGATTCGATGAGCCCATGCGATTCCAGTCGGGCGAGGGCGGCATACAGAGTTCCCGACCCCAGGCTGACATTCGCCAGTCGGGCGACGTCCGAGATCACGGCGTACCCGTGCTTGGCACCCCCGGCCAGGCTCACCAGGATCAGGAGGCCGGGTTCGGGCGGTTGCCCTCGCACGCTCGGATGACGCGGCATGCCAGGTGACTCCCCGTGCTCGCGGCGCCGGTATCGTGGCGCTGCCCACACCGCCGCGGATGGTAAGCGCCGTGCAATCGTTGGTCGCTCAGCTGCGCGCGGTGGACGTTGCCGCAGGGGGAGACGCCCACGAGTGGAGCGTCTCCATGTAGTTGGCACGTTCGTACGCGGACGGATCCTCGACCATCGCCTGGTTCGCACTGCCGCGGAGCTGGGCGACGGATTCGTACTCCCGTTCCTCCAGCCAGGCGAGGATCTCGGCCTCCACCGTACGGATGTGGGCGGGACCATGGCGCAGCAGCGCCGAGGTCATCATCGTGACGTCGGCGCCGACCAGGAGGGCCTTGATCGCGTCGGCGCCGCCGTGGACGCCGGACGTGGCCGCCAGCGAGACGCCGGGCGGGAGCTGCGGACGCAGGATCGCGATCCAGCGCATGGGGAGGCGCAGGTCCCACGGACGGCTCAGCTCGAGGCGGGCGACGACGTCGAGCGAGTCGAGGTCGAGGTCGGGCTGGTAGAACCGGTTGAAGAGGACGAGGCCGTCGGCACCGGCATCAACGACCCGGCGGGCGAAGCCCGCGAAGGCCGAGTAGTAGGGGCTGAGCTTGACCGCGAGCGGGATCTCGATCGCGGCGCGGACGGCGCCGATCACCTCGAGGTCGCGTGCCTCCATGTCGATCGCGGTCATCGAGGGGTCCGCCGCGACATGGTAGAGGTTGAGCTCGAGCGCGTCGGCGCCCGCATCCTGCATCAGCCGGGCGTAGCGGACCCATCCGCCCGGAGTGCCGGCGTTGAGGCTCGCGATCACGGGGACGGCGACCCGCGCCTTGATCCGCCGGAGGCGGTCCAGGTACTGATCGCCGGTACCCGCGTACGAGGTGATGGCCGGGAAGTAGTCGAGGGCCTCGGCGAACTGGTCGCTCCCGGCCTCGAGCGACCGGTCCAACTCGAGCTCCTCGTGGAGGATCTCTTCCTCGAAGAGCGACGGCAGGACGAGCGCTGCGGCGCCGGCCTCGACGAGCCGCGCGGCACTGTCCGGGTCGCGCGTGAGGGGAGAGGGCGAGGCGACGAGCGGGGAACGCAGCTCGAGGCCGAGATAGCGGGTGCTCAGGTCGACGGTCACGTCTCGTCTCCCGTGTCGGTGGGCTCTGCCTGATCTGCCGCAGGCAGCGGAAGCGAACCAGGGCCGTGATGGACGTGCGGCACGCTGCGCTTCATCGAGGCGAGCTGCTCGTAGTAGCGCCAGCGCTCGTCGACGTCCGCCTGCGCGAGCTGCGCGAGGTCGGCGGCCCGCTCGGGCTGCGTTCGGGCCAGGATCGCGAACCGGGTCTCGTCGGCGACGAAGTCGCGGAGCGGAATCGACGGCCTGGCCGAGTCGAGCTTGAAGGGCTGGCCGTCCTCGACGTCACTCGGGCGGAAGCGGTAGAGCGGCCAGTAGCCGCTCCTGGTGGCATCGCGCTGGTGCGACATCGACCGCTCCATGTCGATGCCGTGCGCGATGCACGTGCTGTAGGCGATGACGAGCGACGGTCCCGGCCAGGCGTCCGCCTCGAGCAGGGCCTTGGCCGTCTGGGCGTCGTTCGCGCCCATCGCGACCTGGGCGACGAAGACGTCGCCGTACGCCCGTGCGACCGCGCCGAGGTCCTTCTTGC
>DAIDTV010000271.1 GCA_027457005.1 Chloroflexota bacterium | reverse complement strand
GTCTCGGACGCCAGCTCGATCGCCAGGATCCCGCGCTCGCCGGCCGCAACGTGCAGGATCCCCCACGGCGCGGGGTGCCGGATGAAGGCGGCCACCGGCGCGACGTCGCCTGCCCGCCCACGGTTCGCAGCCCCGTCGCGCGCGCGGGTCCGGGTCGCTCCCGGTGCGTCGGACGCCGACGCCGCGAGCGCCGCCCGCGTCCTCGGGATCGCGATCGCCAGCTCCTCGTCGAGCACCTGCGTCCCGGGCAGGGGATCGCCCGCCCGCAGCACACGCTCCACGGCCGCGTCGTCCATTCGCGGGGCCGCCCGTACCTTCATCGCTCCACCTCCACCCAGGTCGCCAGCAGGGTCCGCAGCCTTCGCAGCCCCTGGCTGACGTGCTGGCGTGCCGTGACGTCGCTGCAGGCCAGGGCCGTGGCGACGTCCGGGTACGCGCGGTTCTCGAGCACGCGGCCGACCACGGCAACACGCTGGCGCTCGGTCAGCTGGAGCAGGGCGGCCCGGACCGCCTCCCGCAGTTCGGCGGCTGCCAGCCGCTCGGCCGGATCTCCGTCGGTGGCGTGCACGGTCCCGCCGACGAGCGATGCACGGGCGCGGGGCACCGGCGCATCCGCCCCGGCGACAAGCGTGTCGCCGTCCAGCGACCCCGCCGACAGCGCCGTCCGCACCACGCGCCGCCGATGCGCGTCCCGGGCCAGGTTGCCGGCGATGCGATAGAGCCACGCGCGGACGTTCGCGTCATCGGCCAGCCGCGCGTACGCCCGGAACGCGCGCAGGAACGTCTCCTGGTGCAGGTCCGCGGCGTCCTCGGCGCTCGGCGCCAGCCGGCGCAGGTAGCGGTAGAGCTCGACCTCGTGGGCCGACACGATCTCCTCGAACGGGAGCCTGGTGGGCGCGGCCGGCTCTGCGATGGGCATCACGGTCATCACATGCAGTGTGACGCGCGAGGCGTCAGATCGTGAACGCCCCGCGATCCGGAGTGAAGGTTCGTTCACCTCGCCTTACCCGCCGTGCCCGCCCGGCTTTCAGACGGTTTTAAGACGGCGTGCCCAGCATGGTCACTGTCGGGAGCGCGGACCCGGCCCGCGGGCCACGCACCAGGCCCGGTCCCGGGACCGCGCCGCAGCCCGACCTGCGTCGATGGCCAACCGCTGCCGTCCGTCCGGGCGGAGCATCACCTGGATGACAGCATGACCGCAACGGCCCGCACTCTCCGCCGCGTTCCGCACCCCCGGACGTGGTCCGTGCGCGCCTCCGACGTGGTCGCGCTCGTGCTCGGGAACGGCATGCTGATCGGCGCCATGTGGCTCCGGCACGGCCAGGCCGTGGAACTCCACTCGGTCTCCGGCATCCTCATCGCCGCGGGCCAGCTCACCGCGCTGTACGGCACGTACCTGGTGCTGCTGCAGCTGGTCCTGATGTCGCGCAGCCCGTGGCTCGACCAGGTCTTCGGCTCCGACCGGGTCGCCGACCTGCATCGCTGGGTCGGCTTCACCGGCATCATGCTGCTCGTTGCGCACGGCACCTTCACCACCGTGGGGTACGGGCTGGCCTACGGGAACGGCCTCCCTGGCGAACTGGTCACCGCGCTCACCACCTACCCCTACGTGCTGATGGCGACGGCTGGCATGGCCCTGTTCATCGCCGTCGGGATCAGCTCGGTCCGCCTGGCGCGCCGCCGGCTGTCGTACGAGACGTGGTACGGGATCCACCTCTACGCGTACCTGGCGATCGCCCTCGCGTTCATGCACCAGCTCGCCATCGGCACCGACTTCATCAGCGACCCGGTCGCCCGCGTGTACTGGATCGCGCTGTACGTGATCGCCGGCACGCTGATGCTGGTGTTCCGGTTCGGACAGCCGGTCCGGCTGTCGCTCCGCCACCGGTTGCGGGTCGCCAACGTCGTCGAGGAGGCGCCGGGCGTCGTCTCGATCTACGTCACCGGGCGCGACCTCGACCAGCTCGCCACGCGCGCCGGACAGTGGTTCCGGTGGCGCTTTCTCACCGCCGACGACTGGTGGCGAAGCCACCCGTTCTCGCTCTCCGCCGCCCCGAACGGCCGGTTCCTCCGGTTGACCGTCAAGGACATCGGCGACCACACCCGGACGTTGCAGCGCCTGCGGATCGGGACCCGGGTGTTCGTCGAGGGGCCCTACGGCAACCTGACCGGGGCCCGCCGGACACGACCGCGCGTGCTGATGATCGCCGGCGGCATCGGCATCACCCCGCTGCGGGCGCTCCTCGAGGAGCTGCCGGCCGCTCGCGGCGACCTGACGCTGCTGTATCGCGCGCACCGGGAAGAGGACCTCGTCTTCCGCAACGAGCTCGCGCAGCTCTCGACGCTGCGGGGCGCGACGGTGCACTACCTGGTCGGTGGCCGGGGGACGCCGTCCCTGCCCGGCGATCCGCTGGCCCCCGGGGCGTTGCGTCGCCTCGTTCCCGACGTGGCGCAGCGCGACGTCTACATCTGTGGACCGCTGTCCATGATGGACTCGGTCCGCCGCAACCTGCGGGCGCTTCGCGTGCCCGCCTCCCAGATCCACTTCGAACGCTTCGCGTTCTGACGCCGGAGTACCTGACGATGCTTCCCCGACGCGCAGTCAGCGCCATCGCCGCCACGGCCGTCGCGATGGTGCTGCTGCTGAACTTCAAGACGCCCTCGGGTCAGGTGGTCGGCACGACGTCCGTGGTGGTGGGACAACCCGCCGCGCCTGCCGTGGTCGCCCCGGGTACCGCCGCCAGCTCCGGCGGCGGACAGGCCGGGGCCACATCCGGGGCGCCGTCCGCCTCGACCGCGCCGTCCGCCCCCCAGTCGACCCCCCAGGCCCAATCGAGCCCCCAGGCGCAGTCGACGCCCCAGGCGCAGGGGACCGCACTGAAG
>DAIDTV010000270.1 GCA_027457005.1 Chloroflexota bacterium | reverse complement strand
CACGACGTGCGAGCACGCCTCGGCGAGCGAGAACTGGGTGATCTTCAGCCCAAGGCTGCCGGCTTCGATCCGGCTCATCTCCAGGAGATCGCCGACCAGCTCCGCCATCCCCTCGGTGATCCGGCGGCCGCGCTCCAGGAACTCGCGCTCGACTCCGGGGTCGGTCACGCGGCCCTCGAGGAGCAGGTCCAGGTAGCCGCCCAGGCCGGTCAGCGGCGTCCGGAGCTCGTGCGGTGTCGCGGGCGCGAAGCTCCGCCCGCTCCCGTTCGTCCGTGGCGCGGGACGACGCCAGCTCCAGCGCGACGAGGAGATGCCGGTAGGTGGACACCGGGAGTCGGGCGGTCACCGCCTCCGTGTCGGCCCCGGGCCGAAGCTCGACCCCCATGTGGACGCCCCCGGGCGCGGAGACCGGGATGAGGAAGAAGGTGGCGTCCGCCGTGGCGCCTCCAGCGGCGCCGGTGGGCCTCGCCCCGGCCCGGGCGCGGGCCACGCCGATGGGAGCCGCAACGGCCGCCGCACGCCGTGCCGCGGACCGCGGGGCGTGCGCGTCCAGCCACATCGCGAGCGGGTTGCCGGCGTCCTCGGCCTCGCCCGCGGCGAGCGCGACGGTCACGCGCCGGACCGGCTCGTCAACGACGAGGGCCGCCCGCATGGCGCCGACAACCCGGGCGACCATCGCGAGGATCTCGGCGAGGTGCTCGTTCGCGTCGCCCGGTCCCGCCAGGATGTCCAGCGCGCGACCCAGCAGGGCCCGCTCCTCGTGCACCGCCTGGTCCTCGCCGCGCCGGAACGAATCGCGGCGGTCGCGGTGGACGGAGGGTGGCTGAATGCGTGGCCGGTCCGGGCGCCGAAGGTCCGGGACCGGTGGATCGGTGCTGACCATCCGGACAAGGGGGCGCCCACGCACCGGGACCGGCCATCCCCCCGACGGACGCGGGGCGACGTCCGAAGGTACCAAGTGGAGCTGCCCGTCGCGTCGTATCGCGTCCACCCCGCCGGGAGCTCGGCCCGCGGCGCCGTCAGCCCCGGGGCGCGCTCCGCACCGGTCGCCCGATCGCGCGACGGACCACGTCGAGCACCTCATCCACGTACTCTTGCGCCTCACCTCGTTCGGCAGCGGTCCGGATGCAGCCCTGGACGTGGTCCTCCAGCACCTGGAGGCTGACCGCATCCACGGCGGCCCGCAACGCGCTCGTCTGCTGGAGGATGTCCACGCAGTACTCCTCGCGCTCGATCATCCGGGCGATTCCGCGGACCTGCCCTTCGATCCGACTGAGCCGGCGGAGAAGCTGCGCGCGGTCGCGCGAGTAGCTGTGGCGGAACGTGCCGGGCGGCTCGGCCACCGAGGCAGCCAGCGGCACTGCCGCGCCGGAGGCGGCGTCGTGCGCGGTCTTCTCGGTGGTCATCGTCTCGCTCCCTGGTGGCGGATCCGGCGCACGTCATGATACTCCCCCCGGGTATAAGGACGTGGGCGGGTGGCGCCGGGACCGGGGTGCTGTCGGCCACGGGCACCCGACAGGCCGTTGGCAGGACCCCGAGCCGACCGGCTAGACTGCCCCCGATGGATCTCGACGCGGATCTCGACATCCGGCCTGCCCCGGGCTTCGCCCACGCCAGCGAGGCGGAGCTGGCCCGGATCCTCGACTTCTACGCCGTCGCCTGGGAATACGAGCCGCGGACGTTCCCGATCCTCTTCGACCGGTCGGGCACCGTGCTCGAGAGCTTCAGCCCCGACTTCTACCTTCCCGAGCTGGACGTCTACCTGGAGCTCACGACCCTCAAGCAGCGGCTGGTCCGGAAGAAGAACCGCAAGCTGCGCCGGCTGCGCGAGCTCTACCCCGACGTCCGGATCAAGCTCCTCTATGCGCGCGACTTCCGGGCGCTGCTCTTCAAGTACGGGAAGCTGGCGCTCGCGGATGCGCTCACGGGAGCGGACGGCCAGACCACGCCGCCGAAGGTTCGACGCGTGGGCCCCATCGCCGGTCCGGCGCCGGAAGGGATCCCGCTCGCGCCGGCCGCCGCCGGACCCGAGGACCCCCCGACCGACCGCGCGTCACGTGATCCCGCGCACCGCGCGGACCACGGCCGCAGGCGCGCACGGCCAACCCGCTCCGCGGCGCGCGCCCGTGCCGCATCTCAGCTCTCGGTCGCCGCCGAGAGCGGCGGCATCGAGGTCACGGCGTGACCCGCCGGCCCGATCTCACGGCTGATGTCTCCGAGGTCCTGCTGAGCGAAGAGCAGATCCAGGCGAAGGTCCTCGAGCTGGGCCGCCGGATCAGCGACGACTTCGCCGGGCGCGAGCTGACGCTGGTGAGCGTCCTGAAGGGCTCCCTGCCGTTCATGGCCGACCTGATGCGATCGATCACCATCCCCGTCCAGATCGACCTGATGGAGGTCTCCTCCTACGGCGGCACGGCGACCGAGTCCTCCGGGCTGGTGCGCATCCTCAAGGACCTCTCGTCGAGCATCGACGGGCGCCACGTGCTCATCGTCGAGGACATCATCGACACGGGCCTCACGCTCAACTACCTGGTCCGCTACCTGCGGGGCAAGAACCCCGCCTCCCTCCAGATCTGCACGCTTCTCGACAAGCCGGCCCGGCGCCTCGTGGAGATCGCGATCGACTACCGGGGCTTCGAGATCCCCGACCAGTTCGTGATCGGCTATGGCCTGGACTATGGCGAGGCCTACCGCAACCTGCGCTTCGTGGGCGTGCTTCGCCCCGAGGTCTACACGGACCCCGACTGATGTCGCTCCACCGTCGACCGCTGGGACGCGGGCGCTGGGTCGCGGCGGTCTCCGCGATCGGCATCGTGGTGGGTTGCATCCTGCCCTGGTTCCGGGCGGGCGGCGACCAGGGGATTCCCGCCCTGGTCGGCAACGGGTTCGCGGGGCCGGGGATCCTCGCC
>DAIDTV010000269.1 GCA_027457005.1 Chloroflexota bacterium | reverse complement strand
TAATCGGACAGGTGCCCCGGTTCCGCCCGGCCGCAGCCGGCCCCCGTCGTACCGACCCGTCATGCGGCCGGCTCTCCGGCGAGTGCCGCGAGCAACCGTTCGGCCAGCCGCTTGCCGTCGCCACCCGTTTCCAGCCGTGGTCCCGTGCAGGCTGGGCACCCGGCATCGCAGGGGCACCCGCGCACCAGGTCGAGCGCGCCCCCGATGAGCTCGAGGTGGCGGTCGAAGAGCCGCGGCGCCAGGCCCACGCAGCCCGGCACCCCCTCGTACAGGTACACCACCGGCCGGCCGAAATGGGGAGAACGTGCCTGGGCCACCATGCCCAGGTCGTGCGGATCGCTCATCAGCAGGACGCTCGCGACCGCCTGCAGCGCGCGGCCGGCGCCCACCAGGGCCACGTCGAGATCGTCGCGACGCCACGCCGCGAACGTGGCGCCGTCGAGCGCGACCCAGTACGCCGTGGTGTGCAACTCCAGTTCGGGAAGATGGATGCGGCCCCAGCCGAGGTTCTCGTTCGTCTCCAGGCGCAGCTTCTTGTAGAGCGTGGCCAGCGAGCTGACCATCACCTCGCCGTGGGCCCGCTCGCCCGCGCCCACCGGCTCGGCGGCAAACGTGTCGAGCGGCTTGAGCGTGACCGCGCGGTCCGCCTGCGTGTAGTGGTCGACGTCGACCCGGCGGACGTATGCCTTGCGTTCGTCCCAGTCGAGCCGGTCCACGTGGTACTGCAGCGATTCGTGCAGGTAGATCGCGTCCTCGTGCACGATCGTGGGCGCGGCGAAGAGGTCGACCTCGCCGATCACGCGGGGCCGGTCCTGCGTGGTGTCGATGATCACCACGTTCTCGTCGGCGGCGCTGCGCAGCGAGATCTCGCTGGCGGGAAAGTTCTCGCTTGCCCAGTACCAGCGCCCATCGCCGGCCTGGCGCACGTGACCCTCCTCCGCGAGAAAGGCCAGCAGGTCGTCCGCGGGTGCCGGTCCGAAGCGTTCGCCGGGCCG
This sequence comes from Chloroflexota bacterium, assembly GCA_027457005.1. Taxonomy (GTDB): domain Bacteria; phylum Chloroflexota; class Limnocylindria; order Limnocylindrales; family CSP1-4; genus JAJYNJ01. The sequence goes on along the minus strand of DAIDTV010000269.1, from coordinate 1,936 downwards.
GAACGGCAACTCGAAGGCGGCCGCGCGCAGGTGGGCGAGCAGGACGTGCAGGTTGTCGGGATCCAGGCGGGCCTCCTCGGGCGTGCGATCCAGCACGTACGCCGGGTGCGAGGCCACGTACTGGTCCACGGCGCCCGCGGTCGCGACCAGCACCGACACGCTGACGTCCTGCCGGCGTCCCGCCCGCCCCATCTGCTGCCTGGTGGCGGCGATGGACCCGGGGTATCCGACGAGGACGGACGCCTCCAGCCCGCCGATGTCCACCCCGAGCTCCAGCGCGTTGGTGCTCACGACGCCCAGCAAGTCCCCCGCCCTCAGGCCGCGCTCGATCTCGCGCCGCTCGGTCGGCAGGTAGCCGCCCCGGTAGCCCCGGATCCGCTCGCGGGGCCCGCGGCCCTCCCGCATGGCCTCCCGAAGCGCAGTCAGCAGCAACTCGACGCTCACGCGCGATCGGCCGAACACGATGGTCTGGTGGCCGGCCCGCAGGAAGGCGAGCGCCACCCGCTCCGCGAGCGCGAACGAGCTGCCGCGCACACCCAGCGCCGGGTCGAGCAGCGGCGGATCGAGCACCAGCACGTGGCGCTCTCCGGACGGTGCGCCGCTGTCGTCGATGCACAGTGGGGCACGTCCCGTCAGCAGGGAGGCGAGCTCCGCCGGGTTGCCGATGGTGGCCGAGGAACAGGCGATGACCGGATGGCTGCCGTAGTGCTCGCAGATCCGAAGCAGCCTGCGCAGCACGTTCGCAACGTGGCTTCCGAAGACGCCGCGGTACATGTGCAGCTCATCGACGACGACGTAGCGCAGCTGCTCGAACAGCTGGAACCACTTGGTGTGGTGCGGCAGGATCGCCGCGTGGAGCATGTCCGGGTTGGTCACCACGACCTGCCCGGCCGACCGCACGGTCGAGCGGACGGGCGCGGGCGTGTCGCCGTCGTAGGTGGCGCAGGCGATGTCCAGCCCCGACGCGGATGCAAGCGCCCGGAACGCGGCCACCTGGTCCTGCCCCAGGGCCTTGGTGGGAAACAGGTAGAGGGCACGGGCGGCGGGGTCCTCGGCGACGGACTGCAGGACCGGGAGGTTGTAGCAGAGGGTCTTGCCCGACGCCGTGGGCGTCACGACCACGGTGTCCCTGCCGTCGTGCAGTGCCTGGGCCGCCGCCGCCTGGTGCGTCCAGAGGCGCTCCTGACCGGCCGTCGCGAGCCCGCGCACGATGCGCGGGTCAACCCACGGGGGCAGCTCGGCGAAGCGGGCGGGGGTCGCCGGAACGATCCGGTGGGCGACGACGGCCTGCGCCACCGCGGGGTCGTCGAGGAGGCGATCCAGGATCTCCGACACGGGCGAAGGCGCGTACAGCCGCATGCTGTCTCCCGTATGTAGCACGCATGTTCGATTTGTCGCGGCCAGTGTAGCAGCGCGTGCAACCCGGCCGGGCGTGTGCCGCACCCGCGGGGCCCCTCTCGGCTTGACATGGGCAGCGCGTGCAGCTACGTTCCGCGGCGAGATGCCTGACAGCGGCGCAGACGACCTGGACGAGGCCGGCTCCGGCCGGGACAGCCCGAGCCGGGCCGAGAGGCCGGCGCCCGCGGCCGCGACCACCGCCGAACAGGTCCGGCTCGGCGTGGCCGGGTTCGACCGGCGCACGATCGCGCTGGTCGCGAGCGTGCTCGTGGTCGGCTGGCTCGTCCTGGTCTTCGGTCGCGCGATCGCCCAATCCAACCAGGTGAGCGGCGAGGCCGCCGCGCTTCGGGTCCAGGATGCTGCGCTCGCCCAGCAGGTCGCGGACCGCCAGGCGGAGCTCGCGGTGATCCAGTCGCCCGGTTTCCTGGCGCTCGAAGCCCGCGCCTACGGGTACGGGACGCCTCACGAGCAGGTGTTCGCGCTGCAGCCCGGGGCACCCCCACCACCGTCGATCACACCGCTCGGGGCCGTCCCGTCT
>DAIDTV010000268.1 GCA_027457005.1 Chloroflexota bacterium | reverse complement strand
CGGCCGCCTTCTCGAACTCGAGCTCGCGCGCCGCGGACCGCATCTCCGCCTCCATCCGTGAGACGAGCTGCTCCACCTGCTCGCGGCTCATCTCGGACAGCTCGCGTCCGCCGGCGGCGTCCACGTACGCGCCGGGCGCTTCTGCCACGGCGCGCAGCCGGTCGTTCAGGTCGTGGACCTCCTTGACGATCGTGGTCGGCTGGATCCCGTGCTCGGCGTTGTAAGCCAGCTGGATCCCGCGCCGCCGATCCGTCTCCGAGATCGCCAGCTTCATGGAGTCGGTCACGGTGTCGGCGTACATCACGACCTCGCCGCCGACGTTGCGGGCCGCGCGTCCGGACACCTGGATCAGCGACCACGCGCTCCGGAGGAACCCCTCCTTGTCCGCGTCGAGGATCGCGACCAGCGTGACCTCGGGCAGGTCGATCCCCTCCCGGAGCAGGTTGATCCCGACCAGCACGTCGTACACGCCCAGGCGGAGGTCGCGCAGGATCTGCACGCGCTCGAGCGTGTCGACCTCGCTGTGGAGGTACGAGACCTTCACGCCGAGATCCTTCAGGTACTCGGCCAGGTCCTCGGCCATCTTCTTGGTGAGCGTGGTGACCAGGACACGCTCGCCCCTGGCCACGCGCTCGTGGATCCGGTCGAGCAGGTCGTCGATCTGCCCGCGAGTGGTCCGGACCTGCACCGGCGGGTCCACGATCCCCGTGGGACGGATCAGCTGCTCCACCACCTGCTCGCTGCGCTGCAGCTCGTACGCCGCCGGGGTCGCGCTCATGTACACGACCTGGTTGAGGTGCTCGTCGAACTCCTCGAAGGTCAGCGGGCGGTTGTCCAGCGCCGACGGTAGCCGGAAGCCGAAGTCGACGAGGATCTCCTTGCGGGTCCGGTCGTTCTTGTACATCCCCACGACCTGCGGGATGGTCATGTGGCTCTCGTCGACCACCAGCAGCCAGTCGGGCGGGAAGTAGTCGAGCAGCGTCCAGGGGCGCGATCCGGCCGGCCGGCGCGCGAGGTGGCGGGAGTAGTTCTCGATTCCGGAGCAGAAGCCGAGCTCCCGCATCATCTCCAGGTCGAACGTGGTGCGCTGGCGCAACCGGGCGGCCTCCAGGGCCCGGCCCTCCGCCTCCATCTGCGTGCAGCGCTCCTCCATCTCGGCCTCGATGTCGACGATGGCGGCCGTGAGCTTGTCGGCCGGCGTCACGTAGTGCGAGGCCGGGTAGACCGCGACCTCCTTCCGCTCGGCGAGCACCTCCCCGGTGAGCGGGTCGATCTCCACGATCCGCTCGACCTCGTCGCCGAAGAACTGCACGCGCACGACGAAGTCGTCGTAGGCGGGCTGGAGTTCGAGGGTGTCGCCTCGGACCCGGAACCGGGCACGCGTGAGGGCCTGGTCGTTGCGCTGGTACTGCAGGTCGACCAGCTGGCGCAGGACGCCATCCCGGCGGTACTGTCCGCCGACCCGCAGCCGGATGACGGTGGCTCCGTAGTCGACCGGGGCGCCCAGGCCGTAGATGCAGCTGACCGACGCGACGATGATGACGTCCCGCCGCTCGAACAGGGCCTTCGTGGCCGCGTGGCGGAGCTTGTCGATCTCGTCGTTGCGGCTCGAGTCCTTCTCGATGTAGGTGTCGCTCCGGGGCAGGTACGCCTCGGGCTGGTAGTAGTCGAAGTAGGAGACGAAGTACTCGACGGCGTTCTCCGGGAAGAACTCGCGGAACTCGGAGTAGAGCTGCGCGGCGAGGGTCTTGTTGTGGGCCAGCACCAGCGTTGGCTTCTGGTGCCTCTCGATGGCCGACGCGATGGTGAACGTCTTGCCCGTGCCGGTCGCGCCGAGCAGGGTCTGGTGCTTCACGCCGCGGGCGAGGCCGTCCGCCAGCCGGTCGATGGCCTGGGGCTGATCGCCGGTCGGCTGGAATGGGGCGACGAGCTTGAACGGGGGCACGGGCAGAGGATACCAGCAGGGCCGCGGGTTAGAACAGATGGACTGTTTATGTCGCGCGCCGGCGACCCCCCGGCCCGCACCCGCGCGCCTGCGCACCGGGCCGCACCGGCGCGTGTGCGCACCCGCCCGGGTCGGCCAGTCACCCGCCCCGGTCGGCCAGCGCCTCCTCGAGTGCGGCCTCGACCAGGCCCCGGACCCGGGCCGCCGGGCCGTCCGTGACGAGGCGGCGCACCGGCACGGACGGCCATTCCGATGCGACGCGTGCCACCAGCCGGTCGGCCAGACCGGCGCCCTGGGCGGCCATCCGCCGTTCCGCGTCGTCCGGCGCCACCCCCCGCCCCGAGAGGCGCGCTCGCTGCATCTCCGGGCCGCAATCCACGACCCAGACCGCGTCGCATGCGGCCGCGATGCCCGATTCGACCAGCTTGATCGCCTCGATCACGACGAACCGGACGCCGGCGGCTCCCGCGGAGGCCACCTCCTCGACCAGCCGCTCGCGCACGAAGGGATGCACGATCCGTTCGAGGTCGGCCAGCGCGGCGGGATCCCGGAACACGATCGCGGCCAGCGCCGCCCGGTCGAGCGATCCGTCGGCGGCAAACACGCCGTCCCCGAAGCGTCGCCGGATCGCCGGCAGCGTCGCCGTCCCCGGCGCGGTCACCTCGCGGGCCAGCGCGTCCATGTCGATGCGGCGCCCGCCCAGGGACGCGAGCCAGCCGGCAACCGTGGATTTGCCACAGCCGATGGGGCCGGTCAGGCCGATCAGCACGGGGCCGGCATTCATCTCAGCACGGGCCCGGCATTCATCGCGGCGCGCGCTCCTCGAGGGCGAGCCAGGCGTCCTCGACCGCGGACAGCGCGCGGTCCACGTCGACCAGCTCGCTGGTCAGCCGGCGCAGCTCCACGAAGTTCGCCTGGACCACCGGATCCGCGAGCGCGAACTCGATATGGCTCTTCCGCAGGCCGAGGCGCGTGAGGTCGGCGTCGACC
>DAIDTV010000267.1 GCA_027457005.1 Chloroflexota bacterium | reverse complement strand
CGCCCGGCCCGACTGATCGAGCCCGGGGAACGCCTCGGCACCGGCCGTGATCGGCGCCGGCCGTGATCGGCGCCGGCCGTGCCGACGAGCCGCAAGGCGCCCGCGCCGCCCCGGCGGGCGAGTCAGACGATCGCGATACTCGCCGTCTTCGTGAGCTGCTTGCCGTCCGGCGTGGTCACCAGCACCGTCACCAGCGAGTTGCCGGTCACCACCCCGTCCTTCGGGATCATGGTGGTCCAGGTGGCCAGCCCGTTGGCCGTGGTCGCGTCGTAGGTCACCGGCGTGAGTCCCGGCACCTGCAGCGTGAAGGCGACCTGCGCGCCGTTGAGCGGCGCGCCGTTCTGGTCGAGCACCGTCACCACCATCGAGACGGACTTCGGCAGGCTGGTGATGGCGAGCCGCGCGTTCGACATGTGCAGGCTCACCGTCGTCTGACCGCTGCCCCCGATCACCTTGATCGTCTTGGTCGTGGTGTTCCCGGCCTGATCGGTGGCCGTGACCGACAGGTTGTTCGTGCCGGGCCCGATCGTGACCACGATCGAGAACAGCGCCTTCGTCGCGACAGCAGTGTTGCTCTGGCCAGTGTTGTCGTTCCGCACCACGACCGTCGCGCCGGTACGGGTCCGCCCCGAGACGGTGACGGTGCCGCCGTTGATCACCGCGCCGTCGACGGGCGCCGAGAGGATCACCGCCGGTGGCACGTTCGAGAACACCACGCTGATCGGCGCGCTCTGGGCGCTCTCGCCCGAGGGCCCCACGATGGTCGCGGTGATCGACGACCTGCCCAGGGGGATCGGCACCGCGGGGACGGTGAAGTTGGCCGTCGGACCGAGCTGCTGCTCCCGCGCCACCTTCCCGTTGACGTAGATCCGCACGGAATCACCCTTGCCGACCGCCGAGTCGGGCGCGAACCCCTGCACGTCCCAGGCGGGCTGGTTGGTATAGGCGTTGGTGGGAACGACGAGGTGTGGCGTTCCCGGCACGGCGACCGCGGTCGGGACCGCCGTTGCGCCCGGACCGGTGACCGCCCCGAACATGTCGCCGACAGTGTGGCCGAACCCGGTGACCGCGGAGCCCAGCATGCCCGATGCCACCAGAAGCACCGATCCCCCGAGGGCGAGCACGGCGACGAGGAGCACCAGGCGGGCCGGCCATGGGAGCCCGCCCCCGCTGCCCGGTGCGCGTCGGGCCGAGGGCGGAGAGGGCGACCGATACCGCCCGGCCACGGGGGGACGGCGCGTGATGTGCGGCTGGGAGCGTCGCGGCTGCGGTGCGAGCGGTCTCCCCCGGATCGGTCGATCGGCCATTGCCGCGATTCTCGCACGCCCGGATCCGCAGGTGCTCCACGCGGTCCAGCCCCCCTCGACGCCGAGCCGTACGAGTCATGCCCCGTCGGTACTGGTGTACGCTACTGGCGGCCCGGCAGGGGTCCGGCCCTGAACCCAGCCAGGAGCGGAATTGGAACGTCCGGCGCGCAGGCCCGCACCTCCATTCGTGCAGCGAGCGGACACGCCCGCGTCGGCCGGGGCCTCGCTCTCCTCGTCCGGACCCCGGCCGAGGGCGCACGTGCCGGTGCTGTCGGGTCGGGGCGGCATGGCTCCCGGGCGTCCGCCGATGGGTCCGGCGCGCAGGCCCCTCATGGTCGCGAACCTGCGGCGCAACGTCTGCCCGCACTTCTACATGACCGGGAGCCGAGGCGCGCTGCCGGTGCATGCCCCGCACCTCATGAAGGCACTCTCGCGGCAGGAGACGACCGTGTCGCGCTGCCAGCTGCGGGGCGGCGTCCACCTGGAGCAGGGCTACGTCGCCGACGTCTGCCTGGCGGCGCGGTTCAACCAGTGCGTGTTCTACGAGGACGAGCTCTCGCGGCGGGATTGAGCCGGCCCGTGACAGGCGATCGAATCGGCCGCGTGACCCGCGCGGGACGCCGCGCGGAGGGGACCGTGGGTGCGCCCGACCCGGCCGTGCCCCCCCTGACCTACCCGGACGCGGTGGCCGCGCTGGCGGCCCGGGGGCGGTTCGGGATCCACCTCGGCCTCGGCCGCACGCGCGCCCTGCTGCATGCCCTCGGTGATCCGCAGGCCGGCATCCGCGGGGCCCTGATCGCGGGCACCAACGGCAAGGGCAGCGTGCAGGCTCTGGTCTCGGCGATGCTCCGCGCCGCCGGGTATCGGGTCGGCCAGGCCCCGAAACCGCACCTGGTGGAGTACCGGGAGCGGATCGTGGTCGACGGCAGCGCGATCGAACCGGCCGACATGGCGGCGCTCGTCGCCCGCATCCTCGCGACCGCCGACCGGTTGCCGCGCCGGCTCGGGCCGCCGACCGAGTTCGAGGTGGTCACTGCGGCCGCGTTCGCGTGGTTCGCGGAGCGGGGCGTGGACGTGGCCGTGGTGGAAGTCGGGCTCGGCGGGCGGCTCGACGCCACGAACGCATGGGACGGGAACGTGGCGGCCGTCACCAACGTGACCATGGATCATGCCGAGTGGCTGGGGGACACCATCCCGCGGATCGCGCGAGAGAAGGCCGCGATCCTGAAACGCGGCGATCTCGCCGTCACGGGCGCGGCCGGGGATGCGCTGGAAGTCGTGCGGCGCCGGGCACGCCGCATGGGCCTGCCGCTGGTCGAGACCGCGCCGCTGCCGGTCCTCGGGATGGATCGCCACGGAGTTCGCGTGGACGCTGCGGGCCTCGGCGACGTGCGGATCGGGCTGCTCGGGCGGCACCAGGCGGCGAACGCGGCCGTGGCGCTCGGCGTGGTCGACGCGCTCGAGGAGGCAGGAATCGCGGTGGTGCCCGCGCAGGCTCGCCGCGACGGCCTGGCGGCGGCGCGGTGGCCCGGCCGGCTCGAGCTGATCGAACTCCCGGGCACGGAGCAGCCGGACCGCGGCTCGCCGGGCGACCTGCCGGGCGACCTGCCGGGCGACCTGCCGGGGGCTGCCGGCTCCGGGGGGCCCGGCGGGCAACGGTGGCCGGTC
>DAIDTV010000266.1:2715-2993 GCA_027457005.1 Chloroflexota bacterium | reverse complement strand
GGCCATAACCGTGAGCACACCGCCCACCTGGCAGGCGGCGCGCGAGCGCGTGCTGCTGTTCAGCCGGCGCCTGCTGGCCGAGCGGCTCGTCTACTTCACGGCCGGCAACATCAGCATGCGTATCGCCGACGACCCGGATCTCGTGGCGGTCACGCCGGCGAGCACGCCGTACGACACCATGCGGCCCGAGGACATCGTGATCGTGCGCACCGACGGCCGGGTCGTGGACGGCGCCCTTCGGCCGACCAGCGAGCTGCCGCTGCACACGCTCACCTACG
>DAIDTV010000266.1:0-2705 GCA_027457005.1 Chloroflexota bacterium | reverse complement strand
GGTCTCGCTCGAGACCGGCCAGGTTGTGGAAGGCAAGCTGCGGCCATCGTCCGACACCGCCACCCATATCGTGCTTTATCGTGCCTTCAGGAACATCGGCGGCATCGTGCACACGCACAGCGCGGCGGCGATGGCCGTGGCGGCCATGGGGATCGGCATCCCGCCCATCCTGCACGGGCTGGTCTCGGCCTGCGGTGGCGGAATCGTGACGGCGCCGTACGCCAGGGGCGGCACGGCCGAGGTTGCCGAACTGACGGCGAGCGCGCTGCGCGACCGGAGCGCGTGCCTGCTGCGCAACCACGGGGTGCTCGCCATCGGGCCGACCGTGGACCACGCGTACAACGCGGCCTCGGTCGTGGAGGGCGCCGCCGACGCGTACCTTCGCGCCTTCGCCTTTCGGCCGGTCCCGCAGATCGCCCCCGACGAGGTGGAACGGATCCGGCGCGAGCAGTGGGCGCCGGCCTGGTCCGGACGGCCGGCCGCTCCCACGCACGGCGGATAGGGGCGAGTCGGGCCTCGCCGGGAGACGCGGGACCGCTCGCGCCGACGCACGGCGGATGGGGGCGAGTCGGGCCTCGCCGGGAGATGCGGGTCCGCTCGCGCCGACGCACGGCCGGTGGGCGCGCCCCGGACCTCGCCGTTGGCCGCGGCCGATTCGCGCGTCCTCGGGTATCTTCCGCCGATGTCGCGGGAATGGGACGCCGTCACGTACGACCGGGTGGCCGATCCGCAGGCGCGCTGGGGCGCCGGCGTCATCGGCCGGCTCGACCCCGCGGCTCGCCGGGTGCTCGACGCAGGCTGCGGAAGCGGGCGCGTTACCGAACAGCTGCTCGACCGGTTGCCCGAGGCGCACGTGGTGGCGCTCGACGCGTCCGCGCAGATGCTGGATGCAGCCTGCCGGCGGCTGGCCCAGTACGGAGGGCGGGTCTCGTTCGTCAACGCCGACCTGCGCGAGCCGCTGTCCCTGCACGAACCCGTCGATGCGATCGTCTCCACCGCCACGTTCCACTGGGTGCCCGATCATCCGGCCCTCTTCCGCCGCCTCGCGGCGGTGCTGGTTCCCGGCGGCCAGCTGATCGCCCAGTACGGCGGGGCCGGCAACATCGCGAGCGTCGCCCGGGCGCTGGCGGTGATCGGCGATCCATTGCCCGGGCGGTGGACGTACCCGGAGCCCGGGCCCGAGCGCCGGTCCCTGCTCGATACCGGCTTCATCGACGTGAGGGTCTGGCTGCAGCCCGAGCCCACGGCGTTTGAGGCGGGCGAGCCGTTCGAGACGTTCCTGGCGACGGTGGTGCTCCGGGAGCACGTGGCACTGCTCCCGGAGGCGGAGCGGCGCGACTTCGTCCGCTCGGTGGCGGCGCTGCTGCCGGGTCCGTCGCTCGACTACGTGCGGCTCAACGTGGTGGCTCGCCTGCGCTGAGGGGATCTCGGACCGCCAGCGGCCGGAGGTTCGGTCCGAGCACGATCTCCCGGTCCGCCTCGAGTGGCGCCCGGTCGTGACAGGTGAGGTAGAGCACCTGGTGCCGTTCGCCGAGGTCCCGGATCGAACGTCCCACGCGCTCTGCCCGCTCCGGGTCGAAGTTCACGAGCACCTCGTCCATCACGATCGGGAGCGGCTCGGCCTGGGTCGCGTAGTGCTCGATCAGCCCCAGACGGAATGCCAGGTAGAGCTGCTCGCGCGTCCCGCGCGACAGCTGCGACGGCCGGACGAGCGAGCCGTCGTCGGCGCGCCGAGCCCCGTGGACGCGCTCCCCGAACGGCACCACCCGCCCGGCGTACTCGCCGCCGGTCCACTCGACGAAGAGCCGCTCGGCGGCGGCGATCACCGCGGGACGGTGGAGCTGCTCGAACCGGGCCCGTGCCGCCGCGATCAGCTCCACGGCCATGCGCGCGACCAGGTACCGGTCGGCCTGCCCGGCGAGCGTCGCCAGTACATTCTCGCGGCGCTGGCGGAGGTCGGACGTGTCGGTCTCGCTCTCGATGCGGCGCAGCTGCTGCTCCAGCGCGCCCAGCTCCGTGGTGAGCGAGTCGCGGCGCTGCCCGAGCTCCTCCAGCGCCACGTCCAGGCGCGAACGCACCTCCGACGGTCCGTCGACGCCGTCCGTGGCGGCGAGCCGGCCCTCCAGGTCCGCCGGTGACTCGGCGTCGCCGGCGAGTGCCGCGATGGCGGCCCGGCTCCGCTCGCGGGTCGCCTCGAGCGAGGCGCGCCGGACCGCCCGTGCGTGTCGCGCCTCCAGGTCGGCACGGTCCGCGAGGCCGTGCCGGACGAGGAACGCGCGGTACTCCTCCCGCGCCGCAGCCAGCTGCTCCCGGGCCGCGTCGGCCTCCCGCGTCTCGCGCTCCAGCGCCCGGGCAACCGTGCGGCGCTCCTCGTCCAGGCGGATGGCCTCCTGCAGGTCCGAGAGGGCGGCCCGGATGAGCGCCTGGCAGTCCGCGCCGGCATAGCCCAGCGGCTCGAGGACGTCGCCGACGGTCCGTTCCCAGGCGCGCCGCCGCTCCTGTACCGCGGCGATGGTGCCGGACAGCTCGTCCCGGGCTCGCAGGGTGGTCCGTGCCGTCTCGGCGCGCTCGAGCAGACGCGCCAGTGCGTCGGGGCCGCGCGCCGGCAGCCCGTCTGCGGCGAGCGCGCCGCACGCCATCACGCCGTGCACATGCAGATGCCGCTGCAAATCCTGCGTCCAGGTATGCAGCACCAGACTCAGTGC
>DAIDTV010000265.1 GCA_027457005.1 Chloroflexota bacterium | reverse complement strand
AGCGCGGAGCACTCGCGATTCGTGCACGGGCTCGGCGTCATGCACGAGGCGGGCCTCTGGGGACGCGCCCTCTACCCCACCCTGCGCGACGTGCTGCACCAGGACACGCTCGACGAGGGCGAGGCGTCGGAGCACCCCATCCCCTCCGAGGCGCTGGTGGTCGAGACGCTCCGCGTCGCCGGCCTCCTGCACGACGTCGGCCACGGCCCGTTCGCCCATTTCTTCGACGAGCACGTGCTGTCGCGCTGGCCGGCCCCGCCGCACCCGAGCCGGGACCCGCGCAAGCGCCTGACGCACGAGGACCTCAGCCAGGCCATCATCGAGCGCGAACTGGGGACCCTCATCCTCGGCCTGCGACGCGCACCGTCGGTGGATCCGGAGCGGGCGGCGTTCGCCGCGGGCGAGCAGATCGACCCTCGCTGGGTCAGCTTCCTCGTCTCCAAGCCCCCCCTGGCCGATCCCGGGATGCCGCTCTGGGTTCGCCGCCTCCAGCCCCTCTTCTCCGGCATCTTCACGGTCGACAACCTCGACTACGTCCGGCGCGACGCGCTGATCACCGGCGTCGCCAGCGGTCCCATCGACGCCGAGCGGCTGCGGCGCTACGCGTTCATCTCGGATCGCGGCCTGGCCCTGTACGAACCGGGCCTGGGCGCACTGGAGATGTTCCTGACCGCCCGCCTCTTCATGTACAACACCGTGTACTTCCACCGGACCGTGCGGGCGATCGACCTGGACCTCGCGGAGGCGTTCGGCCCGGCGTTCGAGGCGGTCTTCGGGGACCGCAACCCGCTCGAGGCGCTGGGTGACTACGCGATGCTCGACGAGTACGCGCTGCTCCATCAGGCCGCCCTGTGGGCGCGGGGAGAGCGGCTCGACGAGCACCCGCTGCCGGGGTCGGGATGCGTGACGCCACGGGTCGCCGAGCTGTGGAAGGGGATCCTGCTGCGCCGCCCGACGTGGCACGCGGTGCGCGAAGTGCGGCACGACTCGCGCGCGGAGGCAGCGCGCGAGCGGGTCACCGAGGAGCTCCGCCGTGACCTGGGCCCGCTGCTGGAGGCCGACCCCGACCGCTACCGCTTCGACCTGGCGGACGCCGACGCCCGACCACAGAACCCCCTGCTCGACGAGGGCAAGCTGCTGGTCGCCCGGCGCGACGGCTCACTCGACATGGCGCCGCTCGGCGAGCTCCTCGAGCGGCTGCCCGCCGTGGTGACCGTGGGGCGCGTCTACGAACGTTCCGGCCAGTAGGGAGTCCGGCGGCCGCGGCGCACGATCAGCCGGCGAGCCGAACGATCAGAACGACTGCCAGCCGTTGGCCTCGGCCGACGCGGGTCGAACGCCCCGCCGGGGTGCGCTCGCGGGCCGCAGGGTGGCGATGCCCACCGACACCCGATGGTGGGGCGCCACGAGCCGGCCCTCCTCCGGCACCAGCGTCGCCCCGGCCCACTCCCGAACACGGGCGCGAGCGTCCGGCCGTGCCGTCACCAGCAGCGACTCCGCCAGCACCTCCTCGGCCTCGTCGAGATCCGCGTAGCTCCAGGTCGCGTCGGTCTCGTAGGTGGTGGCGTCGAAGTACATGCCTCTCGCGGCAAGGAGCGCGCACAGGTCGCCGAATCCCGGCTGGGGCATGCGCTCCTCGCCGTGGAACTCCCGGAACAGCTCGCCGGGTGCCTGTTCCGTCGCGGCGAGCCGCATGGCCACGAGGCAGCTCCGGCGGGTCGCGGCGACGAGCGCGTCGATGAACGGCACCACGTCCTCGATCGGGTACAGGACGTGCGAGCAGACCACCACGTCGTGGGGTCCCACGTCCCCGACGGCCGCCGGCCAGGCGTCCGGCACCACCCGGATCCGGTCGCTCACGCGCTCCTGGTCGGCCCAGCGACGCAGCAGCTCGACCATCGCCGGGTGCGGCTCGACGACGGTGACCCGGTGGCCGCGCATGGCGACGGGGACGGCGACCGCGCCGAACCCGGCCCCCACGTCGAGGACGGTGGCCGGCGGCGGCTCCGCACCGGTCGCCCATCGGGCATCGTGCGACTCGGCGTCCCTGCACGCCGCCACCACCCTGCGCACGAACTCGCCCGGATCGTGGCGGGCGCGGACCGCCCCGAAGTAGTTGAGGGCCCGGCGCCGCCAGTACTCCTGGGGATCCGGCCGGTCCACGCGCAGGCGCTCGAACTGCTCGCGGCGGAGGCGGACCACGGCGCCCCATCGCGCCACGGCGTCCCAGAGGAGCTCGGGTCCGACGATCGGCGGGACCTGGTCGGGTTCGGCCATGCGCGCATCATGGCGTGCGCGGGCGCATGCCGGGAATGCCGTCGGGACCCCCTGGACCGTGCCGCTCGGAACGTCGCGTCCCGGGCACGCACCTTGCGTGTCGCACGCCTGTGGCGGAGGATGCGGTCATGCCGGAGCTGCCCGAGGTCCAGGCGCTGGCCGCGTTCGTTGCATCGCGGAGTCGCGGCCGCCGGATCGTCCGCGTCGACCTGCTGTCGTTCGCGGCGCTGAAGACCGTCAGTCCGCCGCCGTCCGCGCTGGTGGGGCGCGACATCGCGGTGTGCGCCCGCCGCGGCAAGTTCCTGCTGATCGAGACGGTGCCGAGCGCGCTGGCGGAGACCGTCCCCGGCATGCCGGCGCCGCCCGAGGGCGATCCGCTCTGGCTCGTCGTCCACTTCGCGCGTGCCGGCTGGCTGCGCTGGCACGACGCTCCGGCGGATGCTCGCAGCGCCGCTCGGTCCCCCGCCGCGGCCGAGGAGCTCGGCGCCGCTCGGTCCCCCGCCGCGGCCGAGGATCTCGCCCCCGGACTGCGCGCGGTCCCGCCCGGGGACGCGAGCAGGCCCAGGATCCGGGGCGGGCCGCTCGCGCTGCGCGTGACCCTGGACGACGGCTCCGGCTTCGACCTGACCGAGGCGGGCACCCAGAAGCGGCTGGCCGTGCACGTGGTCCGCTCGCCCGGGGCGGTGGACGGGATCGCCCGCCTGGGCATCGATCCCCTGGACCCGGCGTTCGAC
>DAIDTV010000264.1 GCA_027457005.1 Chloroflexota bacterium | reverse complement strand
CTCGCGATCGCGGCCGGGCGCCAGGGCCACCACCGCGAAGCGCGCGCGGAGGCCCGCCAGGACCTCGACGGTCTGCCGGCCGATGGAGCCGGTGGAGCCGAGGAGCGCCACCCGGGTCCGCGGTCGATCGTCCCTCGCGCGACGATGTAGACGCGGTGGTGGTGGCGACCGGCGGGGTGGTGAGCCTGCGCCCGGTGCTGGCCGCGCTGCGTGCCGGGAAGGTGGTCGCGACCGCCAACAAGGAGACGCTGGTGAGCGGCGGCCACCTGGTGATGCCGCTCGCGCGCGCGCTGGCCGAACGCCGCCGCGTCGGAATGACGCCCGGCGATCCGCCGGACCCCTGGACCAGTCCGCTTGCCTGGCTGCGACCCATCGACTCGGAGCATTCCGCGATCTGGCAGTGCCTTGCCGGCGAGGGGATGTCGGCCATTGCCCGCATCTGGCTCACGGCCTCGGGCGGGCCGTTCCGTGATCTCCCGGCCGCGGATCTCGCGCGCGTCACGCCGGAGATGGCGCTGGCACATCCGACATGGCACATGGGCGCGAAGATCACGGTGGACTCCGCCACGCTCATGAACAAGGGTCTGGAGGTCATCGAGGCCGACCGGCTGTACGATGTGGGCCTCGCACGGATCTCCGTCGTGATCCACCCGCAGAGCATCGTGCACTCCGCCGTGGAGTTCGCCGACGGGTCCGTCAAGGCCCAGCTTGGACAGCCCGACATGCGCATCCCCATCCAGTACGCCCTCACCTACCCGGACCGGCTTCCGTCACCTGCTCCCCGCCTCGCTCTCGACGAGCTCGCGGGGCTCACCTTCGCCCGGCCCGATGAGGATCGCTTTCCTGCCCTCCGGATCGCCCGTTACGCCGGTGCCGCGGGAGCCCGCGCGAGCGCCGCGCTGATCGCGGCCGACGAGGTTGCCGTGAAACGCTTCCTCGACCGTTCGCTGGACTTCCCCGGCATCGCGCGCCTGGCGGGGGAAGCCGTGGAGCGCTTCGGCGCCGGCCCCGAGCCGGGGCTCGACGAGCTGATCGCGCTCGACCTCGAGGTGCGCACCTGGTGCGAGGCCGCGCCCGGGACGCGCGCATGAGCGGCCTCCTCAACTCCGGCATCACGCTGGTCGTCTTCCTGGCGATCCTGGTCGGGCTGGTGGTGGTGCACGAGTTCGGCCACTTCATCGTGGCGCGCCTGACCGGCGTGCGGGTGCACGAGTTCGGGATCGGGTTCCCGCCCCGTGCCGCGCGGCTCGGCAGCGACGGCGAGACGGAGTACACGCTGAACTGGCTGCCGATCGGGGGGTTCGTGCGCCTGGAGGGCGAGGACGGCGGCAGCGACGACCCGCGCAGCTTCGGCCGCAAGTCGCTCCCCGTGCGCGTCCTGATCCTCGTCGCGGGCGTGGCGATGAACGTGCTCCTCGCGTTCGTGATCTTCACCGTGATCGCCGCGGCCCTGGAGCCGAACGCGGACGCGCGGGTCGAATCGGTGGTGCCGGGGACGCCGGCCGCGTCGATCGGTCTCCAGGCGGGCGACCTGATCACCGCGGTGGACGGCCACGCCTTCCCGTACTTCGATGGCGAGGCACCCACCAGCTACACGCTGGCGCATGCCGGCGACCGGGTGACGCTGACGGTCCAGGCGGCCGACGGCGCCACCCGCCAGGTGTCCGTCACGCTCCAGGACCAGGCCGCGGTCAACGCCGGCAAGGGCGCCCTGGGCATCACGGCCCGCATCGTGCCCGGCGCGATCGTCCAGCGCTCGCTGGTGGCCGCGATCGGGGTCGGGGCGGACCGCACCGTCCAGGCCTGCGGGCTCATCGTCGGCGCGCTCGGCCAGCTGGTCACCTCGATCGCCAGCAACCCCGGCGCGGCGCCGCCGGTGAGCGGGCCCATCGGGATCGCGGAGGCGGTCGGCACAGTGCGCACCGAGGCCCCGCCGGTCGTGCTGCTCTGGCTGATCGGCCTCCTCTCGGCCAACCTGGCGGTGGTCAACGTGCTGCCCTTCCCGCCACTCGACGGCGGGCGGATCGTCGTGTCGGTGCTGCAGACGGCCAGCCGCAACCGGATCAGCGCGAGCCTGGAGCGCGCCACGTACTTCATCGGGTTCATGCTGCTGTTCGGCTTCCTGATCTGGGTCAGCTACTTCGACATCGTCAGGAGCGGGGTGGGCTCGTGAGCCGCCGCGCGACCCCCACCGTGATGGTCGGGAGCGTGCCGGTCGGGTCGCGCTGGCCGGTCGTCGTCCAGTCGATGACCAACACCGACACTGCCGACCCGGACGCCACGGCGCTCCAGGTCGCGTCGCTCGCGCACGCCGGCAGCGAGCTGGTGCGGGTCACGGTCAACAACGACGGTGCCGCCGCGGCGGTCCCCGAGATGGTCCGCAAGGTCCGCGGGCTCGGCATCGGCGTCCCGATCATCGGCGACTTCCACTACAACGGGCACCAGCTGCTGGTCGAGTATCCCGAGATGGCGCGCGCGCTCGACAAGTACCGCATCAACCCGGGCAACGTGGGGTCCAGGGATCATCACCACGAGCGCTTCACCACCATCGTGCGCGTCGCCATCGAGCACGAGAAGCCGGTCCGCATCGGCGTGAACTGGGGCTCGCTCGACCAGGCGCTCCTGACCGACCTGATGGACGCCAACGCGCGTCTGCCGGACCCCGCACCAGCGCGCGACGTGATGATCGAGGCGATGGTGCAGTCGGCGCTCCGCTCGGCCGAGCTCGCGGAGACGACCGGCCTGGCTCACGACCGGATCATCCTGTCGGCCAAGGTCTCCGGGGTGCCCGACCTGGTCGAGGTCTACCGGCGCCTGGCGGCCCGCTGCGACTACCCGCTCCACCTCGGCCTCACCGAGGCGGGCATGGGAACCAGGGGCGTGGTGGCGTCCACCGCCGGCCTCGCGATCCTGCTCCACGAGGGGATCGGCGACACCATCCGCGTCTCGATCACGCCCGAGCCCGGCGCGGACCGTGCCGAGGAGGTCCGCATCGCCCAGCAGGTGCTGCAGTCCCTCGGCCTGCGCCAGTTC
>DAIDTV010000263.1:526-3040 GCA_027457005.1 Chloroflexota bacterium | reverse complement strand
CACGGCCCCGCATGCCGACAGGGCGGCCCGGCATGCCGCCACGACGCGGTCGACGTCTGCCGCGTCCACGCCGTAGTGCGTCACGGCGCGGACCATATCGTGTGGATACTCGACCATCAGGACGCCCTCGGCGCGGAGCGCGTCGAGGAACTGGTCGCGCAGCTCGCGGGGTGAACGCGAGGCGGCCCCGCTCGCCGGGTCCGTGGCCGCGACGCCGAACACCACGAAGTTCGTGGTCGCACGCGCGGGATCGAGGCCGACGATGCCGGGCATGGAGGCCAGCGCCTCGGCCAGGTGCCGGGCGTTGACGTGGTCCTCGACGAGCCGCTCGATCATGCCGTGGTTGCCGTCGCGGAGGGCCACCAGCCCGGCCGCCGCAAGGACCCCGACCTGCCGCATGCCTCCGCCGACGAGCTTGCGAGCTCGCCGCGCCCGGGCGATGAAGCCCCCCGGCCCGACGACGACCGACCCGATCGGGCAGGCCAGCCCCTTGGACAGGCAGAAGGTGGCCGAGTCGGCCGGGGCCAGCAGGTCGGCGGCCGGGACCCCCAGGGCGACCGCGGCGTTGAAGAGCCGGGCACCGTCGACGTGCAGCGGGACGCCGTGGCCGTGCGCGATCGCCGCGATCTCGGCGGTGTACGCGGGGGTCAGTGGCTGGCCCATGGAGTGCGCGTGGGTGTTCTCGAGGACGATCAGCGCGGTCCGTGGCTCGTGCAGGTCGAGCGGGTTCCGGAAGGCGGCGTCGACCAGCGCCGGGTCCATGGTCCCGTCCGGCCGCGCCGGGATCCCCCGCGCCGACGCCCCCACGATCACCGCGTGCCCGGCCTGCTCGTCCATGAGCGTGTGTGATTCGGCCTCGGCGATGATCTCGCCACCGCGGGGCACGTGCGCGATCAGCGAGACCAGGTTGCCCATCGTCCCGGAGGCGACGAAGAGGCCCCCCTCCATCCCCGTGATCTCGGCCGCGCGCTCCTCGAGGGCGTTGACCGTGGGGTCGTCGCCGAAGACGTCGTCGCCGAGCTCCGCCTCGGACATCGCGCGCCGCATCTCGGGCGTGGGGTGCGTGACGGTGTCGGAGCGCAGGTCGATGAGTGGCATCGCGGGGAGTATAAGGTGGCAAACGGCCGCTGCAGGCCGGGCCGGGGACCAGAGTGGGCCTCCCGACGCAGGCCACGCACCAGGGTGGGGCCTCCCGGCGCAGATCGGGCGCCCGGGAGGTGCCGGGGCCCGTCCGGTTCAGGGGGTCAATCGTCGGCGCGCGGCCTTCGCACCTGCTAGACTGCGCCCCGCCCCGCGGACCCGTGGTGTAGCGGCCAAACATGCCAGCCTGTCACGCTGGAGATCGCCGGTTCGAATCCGGTCGGGTCCGCCACCTCGTCCCTCTCCCTTCCCGGTCGGGTGATCGTCGCGCCCGACGTGTTGAGCGCGTGTTGAGCGCGGGAGCGGCGTCTGCGATGCCCCGCCTCTTGGTGCCCCCCTGCACGCTGGCTGCATGGATCCGACCGGGCAGCTGGATGCACGCGCCGCGGAGGTTCGACTGCGTGCCGAGTGCGACGAAGTCCAGGCCGCGATCGCGCTCGTCGCGCGGGGTACGGCCACCCGCGTGTCGCTCAGCGGGCTGACGTTCGGCGAGCAGCTGCTGGCCAAGCTCGGGCCCGAGGCCCGCCTGGCGGGCGTGGCCCTCGTTCCATCGTGGTGGCCGGATGACGCGGGGTGTGACCTCGCCGTGTGCCGGGTCGATGGCTGACCGCGATGCCGCACGGATCCTGCTCGTCGAGGACGACCAGCCGTTCGCCCTGGCCATCGCGCACTACCTGCGCGCGCATGGACACGAGGTCCGGCTCGAACCGTCGGTCGAGGATGCGCGGGCGGCGCTGGATCACGGCTTCCGGCCGTCGCTCGTGATCCTTGACATCAACCTCCCCGGCGACAGCGGATGGTCGCTGCTCCGCGGGCCGGAGTATGCGGCCGCCGGCCGGCCGCCTGTCGTGGTGGTGACGGCGACACACGTGCACGGTTCGTGGCTCCGCGAGTTCGAGGTGGCGGGGTACCTGCCCAAGCCGTTCGCGATGGAGACACTCCTCGCCACCATCGAGCGGACGATGCGGCCGGCATCCGCCGACGAGGCCGCCGAGGGGGGTCTCGATGCGGTCTGACCTGGTGTTCCTCGCCCTCCTGTGGGCCTGGGGCCTGGCGTTCGCGGGGTTCGTCTGGCTGTGCCGGAGGCTCATGGGATGAACCTCCAGGACCTCGCGGGCGGCGTGATCGTCCTCCTTCTCGCCGTGTACCTCCTCTACGCGCTGCTGCGGCCCGAGAAGTTCTGAGACGTCACGATGTCCGACGTGGCGGCCCTGCTGCAGGGCCTGACCCTTCTCCTGGCCGTCGTGCTCGCGACGCGCCCGCTGGGCGGCTACATCCAGCGTGTGATGGACGGCGACCGCACGTTCCTGTCGCGCGCGTTCGCGCCCGTCGAACGGGGCCTCTACCGCGTGCGCGGGGTGGACGCCGCCCCGG
>DAIDTV010000263.1:0-393 GCA_027457005.1 Chloroflexota bacterium | reverse complement strand
CGAGACCAACACCAACTGGCAGAACTACGCCGGCGAGACCACGATGAGCTACCTGACCCAGATGGCCGGGCTCGCCGTGCGGAACTTCACCTCTGCCGCCATGGGGCTGGTCGTCGCGATCGCGCTCGCGCGGGGGCTGGTGCGCCGCTCCGCCACGACCCTGGGCAATTTCTGGGTGGACGTCACCCGGTCCACGCTCTACATCCTGGTCCCGATCGCGTTCGTGGTCGCCCTGTTCCTGGTCTCCCAGGGCGTCGTGCAGACGTTCAACGGGTCGACCACCGTGACCACCCTGCAGGGCGCCCACCAGGCGATCGCGGTCGGACCGGTCGCCTCGCAGGAGGCCATCAAGGAACTCGGCAACAACGGGGGCGGGTTCTTCAACGCGAACTC
>DAIDTV010000262.1 GCA_027457005.1 Chloroflexota bacterium | reverse complement strand
GCCTTCCTGCTGGAGCGCGAGCCGAACGAGTCGATCCTGCGGGAGTTCGACCTCTCCTGCATCAAGCAGTACTTCCCCGAGTACGAGCGCGAGATCGCCCGTCGAACGCGCGGCTAGACAGTCGCCGTGCGCGTGTGAGGCGCACATTCGAACGGGCGGCGACGTCGCCTCGCGGTGGCCGGTTGATGAAGGGCCCTACCTTCCGATGTCCCTCAACCGATCGCGATCGGTTGAGCGCCGTGTCACGGGTGGATCGATACGGGAGGGATCCCGTCGGCTTCCTCTTGCCCTTACCTCGGAGTCACACCCGCAAGGGCTTGTCAATGGCCATCTCGAAGTCCCCACCTGTGGCCGTGAGAAGTCCCCACCCCGGAGGACCGCTCAGGGCATCGGCACGGGCCCACCTCCTCTCAGCCTGGCCTCCTTCATGCGGTAGGAGTCACCCGAGGTAACGACCACCACGCTGTGGTGGAGGAGCCGATCGAGCAGCGCCACCGCGGTGGTGTGCTCGGGCAGGAAGCGGCCCCAGCTCTCGAACGGCCAGTGGGAGGCGACGCCGAGACTGCGCCGCTCGTAGGCGGCGGCCACGAAGCGGAAGAGGAGCTGCGCGCCCGTGTCGTCCAATGGCGCGAAGCCGAGGTCGTCGACGATCACGAGGTCGGCCCGCAGGAGACTCTCGATCAGCCTCCCCACGCTGTTGTCGGCGAGGCCCCGGTAGAGCGCTTCGACGAGCGAGGCGGCGGCGAAGTAGCGCACCCGGCAGCCGGCTTCCACCGCGGCGTGCCCGAGCGCGATCAGGCTGTGCGATTTCCCGGTGCCTGCCGGGCCGACGAGGCAGAGGTTCTCCTTCGCCCGGATCCACTCGAGCGCCGCCAGGTAGTCGAACGTCGCCCGCGGGATGGACGACTCCGCAACGCGGAACTCCTCGAGCGTCTTGCGCACGGGGAACCCGGCGCCCCGCAGCCGGGCGCGCGCGTTCGAGGCGTCGCGGGCCGCCAGTTCGGCCTCGAGGAGGGTGCGCAGCAGCTCGTCGGGCGGCCAGCGCTGGGTCTTCGCCGTGACCAGCACCTCGGGCGCCAGGCGGCGCACGGCGGCGAGCTTCAGGCGCCGCAGGGCGGCCTCGAGATCAGGCGCCAGAGCCGGCGCAGTGGTGGCCGTCATGCCGTCGGCTCCAGCGCGTAGGCGGCCAGGGGCCGCACGGGCACCGCGGGCAGAGAGACCGTGAGCGCGGCACCGGGGACGGTGGTGTGCGGGACGCCAGCGCCCGCGGCGAGGATCGAGCGCACATCGGCCGCCCGGAAGCGTCGGAACGCGAGCGCCCGCTCCAGGGCGGCCAGAAGGGCCTCGCGCCCGTGGGCGCGCTCGAGCCCGACGATGGCGGCGAGCTCCGAGGCCAACCTCGGCGTGCCGGCGCCGGCGGCGGCCCGGAGGAACGCCTCGGCCACTCCGTCGAGCGAGAGGAAGGCGACTTCGGCCGGGGTGCGGGGTCGCAGGGCCCGCGAGGGCCGCACGAGCGAGCCGCCGTAGTGGGCGTCCTCGAGGGAGAGCTCACCCGGTCCGACGAGGCGGTGCCGCGCGATCTCGGCGCCGCGGTCGGTGATGCGGAGCGCGCCGCCCTCGACCGCGAGTTCGACGCGCCGCCCGATGTACGCGCCGGGCACGCTGTAGCGGGCGCTGCCATAGCGCACCGTGCGCAGGCGATCGACGGTGCGGACCGCGGTCGGCGCGGGTGCCGGCCGCAGCGATGGCAACGGACGCAGCACCGCCCGCTCGGTGGCGAGGCGCTCGGCCGGCAGCGCGGCGATCTCGGCATGGCGCTGCCCGTTCACCTCGGCACACCAGGCGGCCGCGTCGTGGTTGGCCTCGCTGAGCGTCGCCCAGCCGCCGGCCGGGACGAGGAGGTCGCGCTTGGCATACCCGACGAGGTGCTCGACCACCCCCTTCGACTCGGGGTCGGCAGCCTCGCAGAAGTCCGGGCGAAAGCCGTAATGACCCGCGAAGGCGACGTAGCCAGGGGCCGGCACCACGACGTTGGCCACGACGCCCCCCTTCAGGCAGCCCATGCGGTCGGCCAGCACCACCGCCGGCACCCCGCCGAGGACCTCGAAGCACTCGGCGAGGAGGCGCAGGGTGGTCGCCTGGGTCTCGTCGGCCGCGAAGCGGACGAAGCGCACCCGGCTCCAGGCGAGCACGGCGCAGAAGACGTGGAGCGTGCCCTCGCTGCCCCAGTCGATGACGAGGTGCTCACCGGGGACGGGCGCCCAGGGGCGGTACACCCGCCGTTCCCGGCGCCAGCCGACCTTGGCCTCGGCCACCGCCCGGCGCAGATGGCGCGCCGAGCCCTGGTAGCCCTGCGCCCGGCAGCGGGGCAACAGACGCTTGGCGCTGATCCGCCCGTCGGTGGCGCGCACCTTCTCGGCGATGAGATCCCGGTACGGGTCGGTGCTCCGGGGTCGTGGCGGCCGCACCACGGGCGGCCGGCCGCGCCGCTCCACGACCCGGCGGACGGTCTTGTGGGTGGTTCCGCAGAGCGCCGCCGCGGCACGGTACGACCCGAGCTCGGCATACGCGGAGAGGATGTCCAACTGCTCCCTCGCTGACTTCACAATGGGCGTCCCTCGGGGTCCTCATGACCGGCATGAACACCGTCATCGTGGACCCCGGGGGCGTTCGCCCCGGTGGCTCAGATCAATCGAGGGTGGGGACTTCTACATGGCCACCAGTGGGTACTTTCCCACGGCCACGGACAAGTGGGAGGCCAACGTGGTCAACTATCCGCCCCGCAGTTTGTATCCCGTCGCCGATGAGTCTCGGTCGTTCCCCGGTCTCGAGGGCAGGCAGTCTATTGCGTCCTCCGGCAAGTTGGTGTTCGAGTTCGAAGTACCCAGTCCGTGGCAGCCGGGCGAGACGTGCGGCCGCACACTCTTCAGTGCGTGGGACAGGGGAGATGGAGAAGCCCGTACGCTGTCCTCGTTCATGGGATGGACTCACGGGGCCCGACGAGACCTCAGGGTGGGTCGTCTGGCACACGCCCGATCTGTGC
>DAIDTV010000261.1 GCA_027457005.1 Chloroflexota bacterium | reverse complement strand
TCGATGATCCGGGCGCCGCGGCCGACCGCCCGCTGATGGACCGCGAGCAGGGTGATGCCGTTGCCGTCGGGGACGGTGGCGTGCAGGCTGACGGTGCCGGCCGAGGCGCGGACCTCGACCAGCTGGCGGGGGAACACCCGGGCCGCGGGGACGGAGTACAGGTTCGCCTCGAACGCGACCAGGCAGTCCTTGCCGACGTGCCGCAGGTGCCGGCCCGCGACGATGTAGTACATCTCGTCGCCGTGGAAGCCGTACTGGCCCGCCACGGCGAGCAACACGGCGACCATGAGGCCGGCGATCGCGAGTACCGGCCAGGTGAGGGAGGGCGGGAGGAACCGGCCACCACGGCTGCCGGGGGACGTCATCTTCATCGCGGGGACCTCAGCGCGTCAGGACGGCCAGCAGGCCCGCCGGCGCCAGGACGCCGTACCCGGCGATCGCCACCCGGTTGCCCCACCAAATTCGAAGACCCGCGAACGCAGGCGGACGAGGATCTCGCGGCGGGCGACGAGGAACTCCTTCCTGGGCAGTGGCGACGCGTGGGCGCCCGGCTGACGCGCAGTCAGGCGTTGACCTCCCGATCCGGTTCCGGACCTGGCTCGACACGAGTTCTTCTCGATCAGCGCCGACTCGACAGGAAGAAGAGGGCGCCCGCGATCACGAGAACCGCTATTCCGGCAATGAACGCCCAGTTGCCCCACCACAGGAGGCGGTTGATCCGGCCAACCAGGATCAGGATCGCGGAGGCCACCGCCATCAGGGTCAGGAATGGATGAGACCGTATGCGAGACATCGCAGACATCGTCTGGTTCCTCCTTTGTGCGAGGCCCGGGCGGGCCGTGGCATGCGGGTGAAGCGAGCGTTACCCACGGAATGCCTCCATGAACCGGACGCGGGCCCCGATGCGCATCGCCGAGTTCGCGTAGACGCGGCCGGCCAGCCAGACCAGCCCGGCGGTCGCCGCCACGATCAGCGCGATCGCGAGCGCCACCTGCCAGGCGGGCACGTCGCCGCCCGAGATGCGCACGGCCATGAGGATCGGCGCGAACGGGGGCAGCACTGAGGCGACTGCGATGAGCGGGCTCGCCGGGTTGACCAGGGCGACGTAGGCGAGCAGGTAGGACCCGATCGCGAACACCTGGATCGGGGCCACCGCGCTCTGCACCTCCTCCTGGCGCGAAACCAGCGCGGCCATCGTGGCGTAGGCCGTGGCGTAGAACAGGAAGCCCAGCAGGAACCAGAGGAGGTATCCGAGGATCGCCTCCACCCCGAGCGCGGGAGTGGTCACGACGTGCGTCACGGCGACCGCTGCGAGCGTGGCAGCCGCCACGAGCGCGAGCTGCGCGAGGCCGATCAGTCCGATCCCGGCGATCTTGCCCGCCAGCAGCCGGGTGGGCGGAACGGTGGCCAGGAGGATCTCCATGATCCGGGTGGCCTTCTCCTCGACGACGCCGTTGGCCACCATGCCCCCGGAGAGACCGAGCGCGATCCACAGCAGGATCGCCACGCCCAGCCCGATCACCCGGTTCTGCGTGTCCTGCGCGTTCCGCGGCTGGAGGGCATCGACGGGGGGCTGCGCGCCGCTGACCACCGTCTCCAGGACCCCGGGAGGGATGCCCAGGGCCGTGAAGCGGGCGGACAGCACGGCCTTCTCGAGGGCGGCCTGCACTACCGCAGAGGCGGACTGCTGCACCACGATGGTCGGCGAGGTCGCCGGCCCGGTCACCAGGACGTCCAGGGTGCCGCCGGACACCTGGCTCCTCCCTGCGGCCTCGTCGGCGACGTTGCTGACCGTGACCGACTGCCCGAGCGCCGTCAACGAGGTGCTGAAGTCCGGCTCGAGCGCCTGGGACCCGCCATTGAACCCCACGCGCAGGGCCGTCGTCCGGCCGCCGAGCAGGGAGTACAGGCCGATGCCGATCACCACGAGGGCGACCATCACGAGCGTGCTCCCGACGACGCTACGGGAGTGCAGGCGGACGAGGATCTCGCGGCGCGCCACCAGGAGCACCGCCGGCACGGCAGTCACTTGAAGCACCCCGCGACTCCTTCCGTGACCAGCGTGCTCAGGGGGCAGACCGTGGCACGCGGGTAGTACGGGCCCATGACCGCGGCGGTCGCCGCCGGGTCGTTGCCCTGGGCCACGCGCCCGGGCGAGTAGGCGAAGCCGGGGTTCACCAGCATGAAGCGGAACATGAGGAGGTGGGTCGTGGCCGGCTGCGCCGACGAGAACGGCAGGAACGTCGTGTCGGCGACACTCTCGATCGTGGTGCGCTGCGCTTCCGTCCCCAGCACGAAGGCGTAGTCGCCGGCCGCGTCGAGCCTCACCTGGTCGTCGGCGCGACACCCGGTGTCGACGCCACCCGAGGGCGTCAGGTTCATCACCGTCGGGACCACCCCGGTCGCGAGTGCCATGCACAGGGACCAGTAGCGGACGTCCTCACCCGCGGCCGGCCAGGGGGAGGGATGGTCGCCCGTGGCATGCGTGGGCGCCCTGGCCCGGATCACGACCACATCGTTCGGACCCGGGGGCGTGAGGTAGGACAGTACGTACGGCGTATCGACGTTCGGTGCCAGCGTGTCGATGCTCGCCTTGAAGAACTGGAGCTGGCCCACGCGCGGCGTTGCCGCGGGGCTGGGCGTCGGGGTCGGCGTCGGGGTCGGCGTGGGAGGGGCGGCCGACGCCGACCGCGGGGCGGTCAGTGGCGAGTAGAAGCTTGTGCAGGGCGCGAGCGATTCCGAGCGGCCCGCCTGTTCAAGCGTGAGCGCAGGCAGATCGACCTTCGAGAGGTCACCCCCGGCGGGAAGGTACACGCGGTAGACGAGGATGCCCCGCCCGCTTGTCGTGCCCGCCGGCGCGAGCGGGATCGTGTTCGCCTGGCCTGGCGCGACGTCCTCGCTCAGGGTCACGGTGAAGTGTCCGCCGGGCGCGGCCTGCCGCTGCCAGGGATTGACGCTGCCCGGGTCCGGAGCGATCTGGTAGTCGGTCAGCGTGGACCCGACGCCGGTCCCGGTGAACGGGGCGCCAGTCCGGTCGTAGACCTGAAACG
>DAIDTV010000260.1 GCA_027457005.1 Chloroflexota bacterium | reverse complement strand
GTGCCGAGCGCTGGACGCGGTCGAACGCCACCTCGACCACCACGCTCGGCTCCACCAGCCGGTACCGTCCGTGCCGCTGCAGCGTGTGCGCCTCGAACCAGCGCGTCATGTCGGCGATCTCGGCGTCGGTCAGCCCGCTGTACGCCTTGCCCACCGTCACCAGCTCGCCGTGGTGTCCCGGCCGGTCGTCCCTGACCGCGAAGGTGTAGTCCGACAGGACGCCGTGGCGCTTGCCGTGCCCCAGCTCCACCCCGACCACCACGCAGTCGAGCGTGGCGAGCGCCTTCTTGAGCTTGAGCCAGGCGAGACCGCGCCGCCCCGGTGAGTACCCGCTCGCCGGATCCTTCACCACGAGCCCCTCGTTGCCGCGGGCGCGCGCCGCGTCGAACGCCGCGTCGAGCTCCCCGGCGGTCGTGGAATGTTCCAGGTGGCCGACGACGATCCGCCCGGGGAGCGGCAGGGCCTCGAGGATGGCGCGTCGCTCCGATAGCGGCCGATCGAGCATGGGCGTGACGCCGGCCGCGGGGTGGGCGACGCCGGTCCCGGCATCCGCGGGCGCACCTCCCCCGGTCGCGATCACGTCGAACGCGACGTACCCGGCCGGCACCGCGGTGAGCACCGCCGCATCCGGTGCCCTGCGGCCCAACCTGGCCTGGAGCCGGGCGAACGGCAGGACCCTCCCATCGGCCATCGCCAGCAGCTCGCCGTCGAGGATGCCCTCCCAGGCCATCTCCCTGGCCGAGTCGACGACGTCCGGGAACTGCCCGCTGATATCGTGCAGGTCGCGGCTGTACCGCCGCACGTCCGTCCCCGCCTTGTGCAGCTGCGCCCGGATGCCGTCGTACTTGTCCTCGGCCCAGAGCGGCGTCCCCAGCCGCGCGACGATCTCCGCCGCGTCGGTCGCCGGGGACGCGAGCATGGGGAGCAGCGGCCGGAACAGCGTGGGGCGCGCGTCGCCGAGCCGGTCGTCCCGTGCCAGGCGCGCGACCTCCCCCACGTCCCCGCTGGCCATGACCGCGCGCTGCACGTCCGGCAGCGGCCTCCCGAACGCCTCGGCGATGGCCGACTCGAGCAGGCCCCCGCGGAGGCCGATCCGGAGGTCACCGCTCAGGACCTTCACCACGTACATGGCGGCCAGGGGATCGAGCCGCTCGAACAGGTCCACCAGCCGGTCCACCCGTGCCGCCGGGCGCCGGGCGTCCACGATGGAGCCGAACGCGGCCTGGACCTCGGGCAGGCTGGGTCCCGTGTCCGGCGACCGGCAGGATGGCACGCGCCCATTGGCGGCCGCCCGGTCCGTGGTCGACGCCGCCTCCCGGGTCGGCGCCCGCTCCCGGGCATCCCCCGCGGACAGCACGTCGAACGCCGCCCGCCCCGGGTCGCTGGAGCGATCGTAGGCCTCGCCGAAGGCACCGGGGGAGGCACCGGCGGCGCGCTCGACCGCTTCCTGGACGGCGGCCCATCCGACGCCGGCCGAGCGTGGATCGGACGCGGGAAACGGTCGTCCCGTCAGGAACACGCAGGCGACCTCGAGCGCCTCGGGATCGAGGGATCGGAGGTACGCCGCGAGGCTCCCCACCTTCTCCGAGGTCCGCGACGTGGCCGCCACCCCGGACGCCATCTCCGCCCACCGGCGCATGCCGGCGATGGTATAGCATCGGATTCCCGATGGCCCTCGACATCGATCCCGCCCGCTGGCACCCGGAGACCATCCACGGACGCCGCGTGTACCTCCGGCGGCACCGTTCCGACCAGTTCCCCGCGATCCTCCGCTGGTACCGCGATCCGGAGGTGGCGCGGCTCACCCGATTCCAGGTGGGACCCGTGTCGGACGACGAAGTGCGCCGCTACTTCCAGCTGCGGCTCCTGTCGCCCGACGCGTTCGCATACGCGATCCACCTGGCGGAGGGCGACCGCCTGATCGGCACCACCACGCTGAGCGCGCTCGACCCCGACAACGGCAGCGTCCTCTTCCACATCACGATCGGCGAGCACGACTGCTGGGGGCACGGGTACGGCGCCGAGGCCACCGAGCTGATGGTCGCCCACGCCTTCGACGCGCTGACCCTCCACCGCGTGGGCCTGAGCGTGTTCCAGTTCAACGCGCGCGCGGTGCGGGCCTACGAGAAGGTCGGGTTCCAGGTCGAGGGCCGCAGCCGGGAAGCCGTCTGGCGCGACGGGTCGTACTGGGACGAGATCCACATGGGGATCCTGGAGAGCGACTGGCGCAGGCTGCATCCTCGCGGCGTGCCGGCCGCGAGGACGGCGCGTGGTACCGCCGGGGGGCCGGGCGACGGCGCCGACACGGGCCGGGACGGTGACCGGGCCACGGCCGGGGGCCAGCCGCTCCGCTACGGACGGCGCTGAGGCGGCGGAATGGCGACGGAGGGGGACGCGGCCGAACGGGCACGTGCCGACGTCCGTGAACTGGCCGTGGCCCTGGGCCATCCGACCGACAACGCGCTCCTTGTGCTGGACCGGCTGGAGCGGGCGTTCGCGGCCGGCGATCTGCAGCGGACGCCCTTTCTGGTCCGGGCGATGGGCGATCTCCGGCTGGCGCTGGCACAGGACGAGGGCCAGCGGCTCGGCGGGAAGAGCGCCGAGGCGGCCCGCGTCATCATGCGGGCGATCGTGCGGGGTCTCGAAGAAGCGTAGCCCGGCGGGCTGCCACTCAGGCTGCTACACGTGGGCCGGTATCATTCCGGCCCATGGACCGCCTCTTCGGACGCCCGCGCCCCTCCGACGAGCAGAAGCGTCGCATTCCTCCCGGCCAGTACCTCACCGAGAAGTGGCCCGTGCTGCATTACGGGTCCGTCCCCCGCACCGACCTCGCGACGTGGGACTTCAAGGTCTGGGGCGAGGTGGAACGCCCGCTCGATCTCTCCTGGACCGAGTTCCAGGCACTGCCGCGGAAGAGCGTGCACTGCGACATCCACTGCGTGACCCGCTGGAGCAAGCTCGACGCCGACTTCGGCGGCGTCCCGATCCGGGCCATCCTGGATCGCGCCGGTCTGAAGCCGTCGGCGCGGTTCGTGGTCGCGCACTGCGAGCA
>DAIDTV010000259.1:300-3057 GCA_027457005.1 Chloroflexota bacterium | reverse complement strand
CTCCGATCGTGATCGCCTCGGGGGTGGCCGACGGCTTCAACCCCTGCGCCTTCGCCCTGCTCGTGCTGTTCGCCACCTACACGCTGACGCTGGTCAATGCGGTCACCGCCGATGGCACGCCGACCGCCTCGGCCCGCCGCACGCTGCTGGGGGCGGGCTCCCTCTACGTGGGGGCGGTGGTGGTCACCTACTTCCTGATCGGGCTCGGGCTCTTCGGGTTCCTCGCCTGGCTGGGCGAGGACCACCTCGTGGCCCGCGTGGCGGCCGTGCTCGCGCTCGTGATGGCGATCTGGATGCTGAAGGACGTGTTCCTGCCCGGCTGGGGGCCCGCGATGGCGGCGCCGTCGGGGACGCACGGCTGGATGAACCGTGCCATGGCGCGCGGCGGCCTGGCCGGCATGCTGCTCGCCGGTGTCCTCGTCGGCATCTGCACGGTGCCCTGCTCGGGTGCCATCTACCTCGACGTGATCGCGGTGCTGCACGCCTCGGGCGGTGGGCCGGTCGGCCTCGCGCTCCTCGTCCTCTACAACATCGCCTTCATCGTGCCGCTGCTCGGCTTCCTGCTCGTCGTCTCGAACCGTCGCGTGCTGGGCACACTCGGGCGCTGGAACCGGCAGAACGGGGCCGTCGTGAAGACGATCCTCGCACTTGGCGTGGTGGCCATGAGCTTCGGGCTGCTGGTCTCGCTGGGGAGCTGACCAGGGTGGGTGATCGGACGGTGAACCCGCGTGGGACAATACCCCCGGGGAGTATCAGCAGGACCGCGCGAACCGGGACCACATGAACCAGGACCACATGAACCAGGATCACATGAACCACGACCACATGAACCACGCAGCGACGGAGGCCGGCGCCCACGCCGCCTCGGGCGACGCGGCGCACGGGGCCCACGACCGGCACGCCGGCCACTCCGTGGCGATGTTCCGCGACCGCTTCTGGCTGAGCCTGGCGCTGACGGTCCCGGTGGTCCTCTGGAGCCTGGATCCCCAGACGTGGCTCGGCTACACGGCCCCCATGTTCCCGGGCTCCGCGCTGATCCCGCCCGTGCTCGGCACCGTCGTCTTCCTCTACGGCGGCCTCGTCTTCCTGCGCGGGGCGCGCGGCGAGCTGGCCGGCCGGCAGCCGGCCATGATGACGCTCATCTCGCTGGCCATCGGGGTGGCCTTCCTCACCAGCTGGGCGGGAACGCTCGGACTCTTCGACATCGAGATCTGGTGGGAGCTCGCCTCGCTGATCGTCATCATGCTGCTCGGGCACTGGCTGGAGATGCGCTCGATCGCCCAGGCCCGGGGCGCCCTGGCCGCACTGGCGGAGCTGCTGCCCGACACCGCCGAGCGGGTGACCGACGGTGGACAGACCGAGACCGTCCCGCTCGACGCGCTCCGGCTGGGCGACCTCGTGCTCGTGCGGCCGGGGGCCCGGGTGCCGGTCGATGGGATCGTGACGGAGGGCGCGGCCGACGTCGATGAGTCGATGATCAGCGGCGAGTCCCGGGCCGTGCCCAAGGAGCCGGGCGCGAAGGTCGTGGCCGGCACGGTGGCCGCGGGCGGCAGCCTGCGCGTGCGCGTCACGGCGGTGGGCGAGGCGACCGCCCTCTCGGGGATCATGCGCCTGGTCGCCGCGGCCCAGGCCTCGGCGTCCCGGGCGCAGGCACTCGCGGACCGGGCGGCCGCGCTCCTCTTCTACGTCGCCCTCGCTTCCGGACTCGTCACGTTCGCCTTCTGGTGGTGGGAGGGTGACCGGGCCGGCGCCCTGGTCCGGCTGGCAACCGTGCTCGTCATCGCCTGCCCGCATGCCCTGGGGCTCGCGATCCCGCTGGTGATCGCCATCAGCACCTCGCTCGGTGCCCGCAACGGGCTCCTGGTGAAGAACCGCCTCGCGCTCGAGCAGGCCCGCGACCTCGACCTGGTGATCTTCGACAAGACCGGCACGCTCACGAAGGGCGCGCCGGTGCTGGCCGCGGTCGCGGGAGTCGACGAGGCGGAGGTCCTGCATCTCGCCGCCGCGGTCGAGGCAGATTCGGAGCACCCGCTCGCACGGGCCATTGTGCGGGGTGCGCGGTCCCGCGGCATCGGGCCGCTGGCGGCGAGCGGCTTCGAGGCGCTGCCCGGGCGTGGCGCTCGGGCCACCGTCCAGGGCCGCGCGGTGGCCGTGGGCGGGCCCCGCCTCCTGGCCGATCTCGGGCTCGCGCCCGACCCGGCAGTGGATGCCTGGGCCCGCGACGGGCGCACCGTCCTCCACGTGGTGGCCGATGGCGCGGTCGTCGGGGCCCTCGCGGTGGAGGACGAGATTCGGCCCGAATCGGCCGAGGCGATCCGCCGCCTGCACGCCCTCGGACTCAAGGTGGCCATGATCACCGGCGACGCGCAGGCGGTGGCGGATTCGGTCGCCCGGCGGCTCGGCGTCGACGAGGTGGCGGCCCAGGTGCTGCCCGCCGACAAGGCCGCCGCGGTGCGCCGCTTCCAGGCCGGCGGTCGCAAGGTGGCGATGGTGGGCGACGGCGTCAACGACGCGCCCGCCCTGGCCAGCGCCGACGTGGGGATCGCCATCGGCGCGGGCACCGACGTGGCGATCGAGTCGGCCGGCATCGTGCTCGTGCGCAGCGATCCGCGTGACGTGGTCGGCGCCGTCGAACTGTCGCGCGCCACGTATCGCAAGATGCTCCAGAACCTCGCCTGGGCGACGGGCTACAACCTCGTCGCGATCCCCATCGCGGCCGGGATCCTGGCCCCCTGGGGCATCGAGCTGCCGATGGCC
>DAIDTV010000259.1:0-290 GCA_027457005.1 Chloroflexota bacterium | reverse complement strand
CACGGAGGTGTTCTCATGATGTTCGGCTACGGCTACGGCGTGCCCGGCGGCTGGCTGTGGATGCTGGGCGGGCTCGTCGTGATGGTGGGGATCGTGCTCCTCGTGCTCTGGGCCTTCGGGGGCGCCATGCGCACCAGGCCCGACGATGACCGCCCGGCCCCGCTCGAGATCCTGCGCGAGCGCTACGCCCGCGGCGAGATCACCCAGGAGCAGTTCGAGCAGGCCCGCCAGATACTGGAGCACCGCTGATGCGCGGGCGCGGGATCGGCCTCGTCGGTGCCGCCATGGTC
>DAIDTV010000258.1:603-3058 GCA_027457005.1 Chloroflexota bacterium | reverse complement strand
CCCCTGGCCACCACCGGAAACCCCAGCCGTCGCCGGAGCCCCGGCGCCTCACACCGCGCCGGGCGTCTCGGGCACCCCCTGTGCGTCCCGTCGCCTGCAGGCCCACAGGCCCGCCATGAGGATCGCCCGGAACACCCACGCCAGCCAGAGCAGCGTGCCGATCACCGCCGCGACCGTTCCGAACACGTTCAGCGCCCCCACCAGGCGCGGCGCGATCAGGGCGTAGGCCGCGGTCATGACCGCCACGGTGGTGCCGGCGACCAGCGCGGGCAGGCCCGCCTCGCGCAGGCTGGGAGGCGCCGTGGGGACGAGCCGGTACACGGCCAGGATGACGCCACTCGCGATGACGGCGCCGGCAACGGGGTTCGCGATCCGCCAGGCGATGACGTCGGCCGGGAGCAGGTGACTCTCGACCGCGGACCATGCCGCGCCGAGCACCAGGAGGAGGGCGACCGACCCGAAGATCAGCGCGACCGCCAGCATCCCGCGTGCCCGGCGCTCGACGATCCCGCGCGGGCGCCCGCCGGGGAAGACGCGGTGGAGCGCGTCGTCGAGCGCTCCGTACACCCCACCGGTGGTCCACGCGAGCCCGAGCAGCGCGAGCGTCGAGTACGTCGCCCGGCCGGAGGACAGCTCGCGCAGCATGCTCTGCACCGGAGCCTCGAGCCCGGGCACCAGCGCCGACGCGCGCTCGACGATCTCCGCCCGAACGGTCGGATCGTCGGAGAGGACGCCGACCCCGACGGCCAGCAGCAGCAGTGTCACCAGGAAGCCCACGAGGGCCCGCAGCGCGAGCGCGGCCGAGAGCAGGTCTCCGCCGATCTCGGAGTACTCGTCGAGCAGGTCGCGCAGCTCCACGGCGTACGACTCGCCGGCGACACGCGCGATCAGCCGCGCGAGCCTGGACCCCGGGCGCGGCTCGAGCCGCCGGAGTCGGGCCCTGTCCTCGCGGCCCGCGGTCAACTAGTCCTCCAGCCCCTCGAACAGCGCCTCCTGCCCGGGTGCGTCGGTGGGGGCCGGGAGCGGCACGTCCGGTATCCCTCCCCGACCCTTCGGGCGCAGCATCGCCCTGATCTGCGATCGCCGCACGTAGATCAAGCGCCCGGGGCGCGCACTCTGGATGCGCCCCTCCCTGGCCCAGCGGCCCAGGGTCGACGGGCTCACCCGGATGTTGGCGGCGGCCAGGATCCCGGCTGCGTCCGCCAGGGTGATCCAGTCAGACGGCGGCTTCGGCACGTCAGTGGGCGTCCGGCCCGCCCGAGTCGCCCCCGCTCGTCTTCGGCGTGCCGGCTCCGGCATCCGCCGGGGCCGCCGCTTCGCCGCCTCCGGCCGGCGCATGGTCGACCGCGTGCTTCCGGCTCGCCTTCGCGTGGCTCGACGCCTGGGCGTCCTTCTTGGCCCAGCCGGAGCCCTTGAACACGATCGCGGGGGTCGACACCAGCTTGCGCATGGGGCCGCCACAGACCTCGCAGGTGGCCGGTCCGTGGGCGTGGATCCCGTGCGTGACCTCCACGATCCGGTCACACACCGTGCAGGCGTAGTCGTAGACGGGCAACCTCGACCTCCTCGTCGCCTACCCGCGCAGCAGGCGCATCCCGCATTTCGGGCAGTAGAACGCGCGCTCGTGCCCCGACACGAACCCGCACGAGGCACAGACAAGTCCCCCGGCGCCGGCCGCCGGCACGGGGCGCTCGGAGGGGGTCATCCCGATCGCGTACTGGCTCGCGAGGACGTTGGCCAGCAGGTTCGACAGGATCTTCTGGGCGGTCCGGTCGGTGTCTCCCCGGACGCCCTTGCCACCCCACCCGACGACGGCACGGACCAGCATGTCGCCGGTCGCCTCGTCCCAGTGTGAGGCGACGCCCCCGACGATGGCGTTGTACTCGGGGTACCCCGACGTGTCGGTCTCCCCGTTGAGGAGCGCGACGGCAAGCGTGTCGAAGGCCAGGTCCACGGCCCCGAGGGTCTCCAGGACCAGCAGCGCGTGCCGCGCGATGGGACTGTCGGCCTGGTGCGCCGTGAGCCACTGCATCGCCTCGGACGGCTGCACGATCATGGGAGCCGCGTCACTGAGCTCGACGGGCAGCGGATAGAGCAGGTCGATGTCGGTCTTGGCCACACCCGCGAGCATGGACGGCATCTCGCGCAGGGCGGCCTGGCCGTTCTGCATGCGCACGCCCTCCGTGCTCTTGGCCCGGTAGTGGATGCGAACCTCGAACTCCTCGGGCTCGATCTCTTCCGGCACGGCGGGCTGAGACGTCGGCGGCTCGGCCGCCTTCTTTCGGCGCTTCAGGAACTCCAGCGGCAAGTGAGGACCTCCCGGTCGGGCCGTGACAGGCGTCGGCGTTCGACCACGCGCATCGTACCAGCCGCGCTCGTCACACCGGCCGCCGCCCGGCGTCCCCACGTGCCGGGGCGGATCGAGCCCAGGGCCGTCCGGCCGTCCCGTCAGGTC
>DAIDTV010000258.1:0-593 GCA_027457005.1 Chloroflexota bacterium | reverse complement strand
CCGGGCCCGGCCACCGGTCACGCTCCGGCTCCCCGTTCGAGCCCGGTGGCCGGCCACGGCCGGCCCCCGGTCAGGCGCGGTCGCCCAGCCGTTCAGCCAGCGCTGCAGCGCGTTCCCGGAGCTCGGCGGTGCGGGCCCGCGCGCCATCGACCACGCTCGCCGGCGCCCGCGCGACGAAATCGCCATTGGCGAGCCTGGACTCCGCGGCGGAGAGCAGCCGACGCGTCTCCTCGAGCTCCCGCTCGAGCCTGGCCCGCTCCCGGGCAAGGTCGGCCGATCCCCGCGTGACCCGGGCGATGTGCCGTCCCACCACCACCGAGAGCCCGTCGCCGACAGCCTCGAGCGCCTCCTGCGTCACCACCGGGACGAGACGGGTCCGGGCCAGCGGCGCCAGCGATCCAGCCAGCTGCTCGAACGTCTCGCGCGTCTCCCGGTCGTCCAGGTAGAGCCTGCCCTCGAGCCACTCGCCAGGGTCGATGCCGGACTCCGCGCGCGCGTTGCGGATCCCCCGGACCACCTCCACGAGGTCGCGCACCGGGCGCTCGGCAGCATCCTGGTCGGGCACCAGCGCGCGTTCTTCGGTCCCTGCGGGC
>DAIDTV010000257.1 GCA_027457005.1 Chloroflexota bacterium | reverse complement strand
GTCCGCCGTCCCGGCGGCGAGCGCGCCCGGGACCGGGCCGGCCTCCTCCTCCTCCTCCTCTCCCTCGACGGCGCCGTGATGACTGCCGGCGGCACCTACCTCGAGCGGCTGGCGGACCGGACGGCGCGCGTCGGCACGGTGCTGTGCCTCGGCGTCGACCCGGACCCCACGGCGCTTCCGGAGGGCTTCTCGGCGGACCTGCCGGGTGTCGAGCGGTTCGTCCGGATGCTGCTCGAGGCCGCGGTGCCGCACGTCGCCGCCGTCAAGCCCAACCTTGCGTTCTTCGAGGCGTTCGGCAGCGCGGGGATGGCCGCGCTCGAGCGCCTGCGGGCGCTCGTGCCACCCGATGTCCCGCTCATCGCCGACGCGAAGCGCGGGGACATCGGCTCGACCGCCGCGCGGCAGGCCGTCGCGCTGTTCGATCGGTTGGGGGCGGACGCCGTGACGGTCAGTCCGTACCTGGGGCGCGAGGCGATCGCTCCGCTGCTGGACCGCGCGGATCGGTACGCGTACGTCCTGTGCCGGACCTCCAACCCCGGGGCGGGCGAGCTGCAGGACCTGGTGGTCGACGCGGACGCGGAGTTCGCGTGGCCGGCCGAGCCGCTGCACGTGCGCGTGGCACGCCGAGCCAGGCTGTGGAACGAGCGCCACGGTACCGTGGGCCTGGTGGTGGGCGCCACGGCGCCGCGGGAGCTGGAGGTGCTGAGGCGGATCGCACCCGACCTCGGGTTCCTGGTGCCGGGAGTGGGCGCCCAGGGCGGTGACGCGGACGCCGCGCTGGCGCATGGTCCGGCGTCTGCCGGAAGCGCCGGATCGCGCGCAGGAGGGGGCCTGGTGGTGAACGTGTCGCGCGGAATCGCGGGTGCCGCGATCGGCGCCGCCGATCCCTCCGCGGCCGTCGCGCAGGCCGCCGCCCGCTGGGCGGCCACCCTGCCGGTGCTACAATCGCTGCCCTGAATGGGGTCACGAGCCTGAGGAGTCGCGTCGAACATGCCCGACATCGGACCGATGGAGATCATCCTGGTCCTGGCGATCGCGCTGCTCGTGCTCGGGCCAAGCAAGCTCCCCGAGATCGGGAAGAGCCTGGGGGCGAGCATTCGCGAGTTCCGTAAGGCGACCACGGACGTGCAGGAGTCGATGAGGCTCGACGCGCCCGCGGCTGCGCCTGCCGCCCCGCCCGCGCCCGCTGCTCCGCCGGTGGCCGTCTCGTCCGCTCCCGCAGTCGCGTCCACGCAGGTGCCACCGACCCCGCAGCCCCCGGCGCAATCGCCCGGGTCCGGCGAGCCCCAGGCCGGGGCCTGATCGGCCCCGCGCGCTCGTCTTCGCGTGGCTGACCTGGAGGCGGTCCGGCCCGGGGACCTTGCGCTGACCGGCGGAGGCGCCCCGCGTGAACCCGCCCCGGCATCGCCCGCGCCCGCCGCCGGCGACGAGGGGGTCATGAGCCTGGTCGACCACCTGGCCGAGCTCCGGCGCCGGCTCTTCATCTCGATCCTCGCGATTGTCGTCGGGTCCGTGCTCGGGCTCTTCCTCGCTCCCCGCGCGATCGAGATCCTCAAGGCGCCGATCCCCGGAGCCCTCCGCTTCACGGACCTGGGCGGCGCGTTCTTCATCCAGCTCAAGGTCGCGGTGGTGATCGGCGTGGTGCTGGCCATGCCGGTGATCCTGTGGCAGCTCTGGCGCTTCGTGGCGCCCGGGCTCACCCCCGAGGAGCGTCGCCTGGCGCGGCCGTGGGTTCCGCTCGCGCTGCTCTTCTTTGCGCTCGGCGTGGCCGTCGCCTACGTGGTCCTGCCGTTCGCGTCCGCGTTCCTGCTCGGGTTCGCGGTGCCGGGCGTCCTGGAGCCGCTCATCACGGCCGAGGCGTATTTCGGCTTCGTGACCATGCTCTTCCTGGCCTTCGGGCTCGTCATGGAGTTCCCGATCGTGCTGGTGCTCCTGAGCAAGGTCGGGGTCATCACGTCGGAGCGACTGCGCAAGAACCGCCGCATGGTGATCCTCGGGATCGCGATCTTCGCGGTGGTCGTGACGCCGGGCGGCGATCCGATCAGCCCGAGTGTCCTCGGCACGGTCATGTACCTGCTCTTCGAGTTCAGCATCCGCCTCGTGCGCTGGACCGGGCGGTGACGAGCGGCGAGGGAAGCATCACATGGCCGAGTCGCAGCACGTCGCGGTGATCACCGGCCTCTCGGGGGCCGGCAAGACCACCACCAGCAAGCTCTTCGAGGACCTCGGCTACACCGTGGTCGACAACCTGCCGGCGGAGTTCCTGCCGGGGCTTGCGGAGCTGGTGGCGCGGGAGCCGGCCCGGTTCGACCGCGTGGCGATCGTCATCGACGTGCGCGCGGGTGACGCCGCGGCGGCGTTCGCGGAGACGATGGACGCGCTGCAGGCGCGCGGCCTGCGGCCCCAGGTCTTCTTCCTGGAGGCACGCGATGAGGTGCTCGTGCGGCGCTTCAGCGAGACCCGGCATCGCCATCCGCTGGGTGGCCACCGCGGGATCGCCGCGTCGATCGCCCAGGAGCGGCTGGTGCTCGAGCCGCTGCGGGAATGCGCCGACGCGATCATCGACACGTCCGACCTGTCCGGGCGGGAGCTCCGCGAGCGCATCTTCGGGGCCCTGGAGATGGAGACGGAGCCCGAGCAGATGACGCTCCAGCTCGTGAGCTTCGGGTACAAGTACGGGCTCCCGATCGAGGCGGACATCGTCTTCGACGTCCGGTTCATGGAGAACCCGTACTACGATCCGGAGCTGCGCCCGCTGTCCGGGCTGACCGAGCCGGTCCGTGCTCGCGTCCTGGGGCAGCCGGCGGCACAGCGCTTTCTCGAGCTCGCCGACGAGTTCTTCGAGTTCGCTCTCCCCGCCTATGCCGCCGAGGGCAAGACACGCCTGACGGTGGCGATCGGGTGCACCGGCGGCTACCATCGGTCCATCGTCATCGCGGAGGAGCTGAAGCGGCGCTGGGCCGAGCGCGGGTACGGCGGCGTCAGCGGCTGGCACCTGGAGCTCTAGCGAGCGTGAGGGGGCCGTGAGCGGGGCCGATCGTCCGGTACTGCGCAGGGC
>DAIDTV010000256.1 GCA_027457005.1 Chloroflexota bacterium | reverse complement strand
AGATGGCGGCAAGCAGGACGCCGTTGTGCTTCCCTTTGAGGCCGAGGTCCTCGACGCGATTGGCGGTGTGGCCGCCACCGCGGAAACGCGGCGTCAACGACGCCGGGATGTCCTCGTCGATGACGACGCGCCCGTCAGGCGGACTTCTCGAGGAGCGACTCGACTTCCTCGATGGCGGCGATCGCCTGCTCTCGAGACACAGACGGATACTGCTTCACGAAGTCCTCGACGCGCTGTCCGTCGGCGAGATAGTCGAACAGGATCTTGACGGCGATGCGGGTGCCGGTGAATACGGGCGCGCCGCTGTGCAGGCCAGGATCCCGTGTGATCGGGTGCTTGTGCCGAAACCTCCGCGACAAGCCTACGCTGATCAGTGGCTCGGAGTCAACCGGATAAGCAGGTCGCCGCTACCACCAGGGCGTCCCAGCGGGGTCGACCCCCTGACGGTTCGTCGGCCTGGACCGTGGGCACGATGCGGCGCGAGCCCAGGTTCAGTCGGCCGGAACGATCTCCACTGGTACGGGAAGGTCGGGCCAACCCGCGTCGGTCGTCACGACGCGCCGTGCCCCGCGCACCACCGCGGTCGCGATGACGAGGGCGTCCGGCAACCACAGCCGGGCGCCGTGGCCCTGGATGTGGCTGGCGTGCAACATCGCCCGGTGGACCGAGTCCCGGGCAAGCCCCGGACGCCGGCAGGCGGGGCGAACCGCGGCATGAACCTCCGAACGTGACCCTGCCCGGGGACCCGACGCCCGGGCCTGTCTTCCGGGTGGAGCCGCGGCGTGCGAGACTGCGCGCCATGACCGACCGACGTCCCTCGCCACGCCCTCGAATGCGGCGCCCGTACACCATCCGCGATCAGGTGGAGCTTCGCCGGCTCCAGGGGATCGCCGTCTCCCCGGACGGGCGGCGGATCGTCCTGAGGATCGAGCGCCTCGCACCGCACGAGAACGCCCTTCACGCGCACCTGTGGATGGTCAACGCCGACGGGAGCGGCCTGCGCCAGCTCACGCGCTCCGGCGGCGGCGACACCGACCCCACCTTCGCGCCGGATGGGCGGACGCTCTACTACATCTCGCGGCTGGCGTCCGGTGGGCGGCAGATCGTCGCGCTGCCGCTGGACGGCGGCGAGCCGGTGCCGGTGACGGCGTCGCCCGTGGACGTCGAGTCGTTCGTCCTGTCGCGCGACGGCCGTCGGGTCGCCTTCTCGGCGGCGGTCTTCCCCGACCCCGCGGGTGACACGCTTGCCTCCACCGCCCGGCGGCTCGCGGAGGACGCCGGCCGTTCTGCCACCGGGCGGATCCACGATCGACTCTTCGTCCGCCACTGGGACGAGTGGAACGCCGGACGCCGGCGTCACCTGTTCGTCCAGGGAGTCGGCGGCGGTCGGGCGGTGGACGTCATGCCGGCGATGGACGCCGACGCCCCGAGCCGCCCGTTCGGCGGTCACGAGCAGTTCACGTTCACTCCCGACGGCGCCGGGATCGTGTTCACCGCGCGCGACGTGGGGCGCGAGGAAGCGTGGAGCACGGATCTCGACCTCTTCCTCGCGCCGGTGGACGGGAGCGTGTCGCCGGTGAAGCTCACGACGGCGAACCGGGCGACGGATCTCGACCCGTCGTTCAGCCCGGACGGGACGACCCTCGCCTACCTCGCGATGAGCCGGCCGGGGTACGAGGCCGACAAGCAGACCGTCATCGTCCGCGACTGGCCGGACGGTCGCGAGCGGCGGCTGACGGATGGCTGGGACAGGAGCGCCGAGTCGCTCGCATGGTCCCCGGACGGCCGGACGCTCTACGTGACGGCCGAGGACACGGGCCAGCGCGGCCTCTTCGCGGTCGATGTCGCGACGGGTGCGGTGACGCCCATCGTCGATCGGGGTCACGTCTCGCACGTGCGGGCCGTGGGCGACAGGATCTTCTACGTTCTCGATTCGCTCGACGGTCCGGCCGACCTCCACGTCGTCGCCGGCGCGAAGCACGCCCGGCTCACCCGCCTGAACGAGACGAGGCTGCGCGGCGTCGCCCTGGGCGAGGCCGAGCAGTTCTCCTTCGCCGGCTGGCACGGGGAGACGGTGCACGGGTACCTCGTCCGCCCGCCGGACTTCGATGCGTCCAGGAAGTACCCCATCGCGTTCATCATCCACGGCGGCCCGCAGTCGAGCTCGGGAAACGACTGGCACTACCGCTGGAACCCGCAGGTCTACGCGGCGGCGGGGTATGCGGTCGTGATGATCGATTTCCATGGATCGACGGGCTACGGGCAGGCCTTCACCGACTCGATCCGCGACGACTGGGGCGGCAAGCCGCTCGAGGACCTGCGGAAGGGGTACGCGGCCGCGCTCGAGCGGTATCCCTTCCTCGACCCCAGCCGCGCGGCCGCCCTCGGGGCGAGCTTCGGCGGCTACATGATCAACCTGATCGCGGGGGTCTGGAACGAGCCCTGGCGTTGCCTCGTGACCCATGACGGGAACCTCGACGAGCGGTTCGCGTACTTCGCCACCGAGGAGCTGTGGTTCCCCGAGTGGGAGCACGCCGGCACGCCGTGGGAGAATCCGGCGAGCTACGAGAAGCACAGCCCGGTCCATCACATCGCCGCGTGGCGCGTCCCGACCCTCGTCATCCACGGGGCGCTCGACTACCGCGTGAGCGACGCGGAGGGCCTCGCGATGTTCACCGCTCTCCAGCGCCGCGGCGTTCCGTCGCGGCTGCTGTACTTCCCCGACGAGAACCACTGGGTGCTGAAGCCGGCGAATTCCGTCCTCTGGCACGACACCGTCCTCGACTGGCTCGCGCGCTGGACGGCCGATCAGCCGGCGGGGGCCGCGGTGCCGATCGGCTGAGCCCGGCGCGTGAGACCGGCCGGCCGGATCGCCTGCCCGGGCGGGTCCGCAGGCCCGATCGCTCGCCGGGTCAGTGGCTCGTCACCCACGCCGCGAGGTCGGCGACGAGCTGCGGGTCGACGTGGCCCGGCACGCTGTACTCGGCCGGGGTGGGGGGTCCGCTGCCGTCGAGCAGCAGGTGGTCCATCGCGGGGTAGGTCCTGAAGGTCACGTTCGCGTGCCCGGCGAGCGCCTGCTCCCAGGGC
>DAIDTV010000255.1 GCA_027457005.1 Chloroflexota bacterium | reverse complement strand
GCGGCGATCGCGTCGGCCATGGGCAGGTACGCCACGCTCACCGGGCGGTCGTCGCGGATGACCGCACGGACCTGCTCCTCGATCGCCGCCTTCTCCGCGTCGGTGAGGGGACGCTCGAGCGGGAAGTCGAAGCGCAGGTAGCCGGGTGCCACCAGTGACCCGGCCTGGCGGGCCGACGCGCCGACCACGTTGCGAAGCGCCCGGTGCAGCAGGTGTGTGGCGGTGTGGTTGCGCATGATGCTCGCCCGGCGGCGCGCGTCCACCACCGCCCGAAGCGCCGCGCCGACCCGAACCGTGCCGTGCAGCCGGCCCCGGTGGACGATCAGCTGGCCGACCGGCTTGCGGGTGTCCTGGACGCCGAGCACCGCCGCGCCGTCCCCGGCGTGCAGCGTGCCCTGGTCGCCCACCTGTCCGCCACCCTCGGCGTAGAAGGGCGTGCGGTCCAGGACGATCTCCGCCTCCCCCTCGCCCGAGAGCTCGCCGTACTCGGTGCCATCCCGCAGGATGGCAACCACGCGCCCCTCGGCCTCGGTCGTCTCGTACCCGACGAACTCGGGTTCGCCGGCGCGGCGCAGGATCGCCTCGTACAGGCTTGCCTGCTGCGCCAGCCGGCTGAGCTCCCCCCGGGCCCCCGCGCGTGAACGGGCCCGCTGCTCGGCGAGTGCCTCCTCGAATCCGGGCCGGTCCACCGCCACGCCGTACTCCGCCGCGAGCTCCACGGTCAGGTCGATCGGGAAGCCGAAGGTGTCGTGCAGCCGGAACGCAAGGGCGCCGTCCACCACGGGGCCGTCGGCAGGGAGCGACTCGGGCCGGCGACCGATCACGCGACCCTCCGGCACCGCCACGCCGAGGCCCACCAGGGCCTCCTCCAGGATCCCGGTGCCCGAGTCGAGCGTGCGCGCGAACTGGGCCTCCTCGCGGCGGATCACGTCCACGATCCGGGCGCGCTGCCCGACGAGGTACGGATAGGCGGCCTCCATGACGTCGACCACGACGGCCGCCGCCTGGTCGAGGAACGGCTCGCGCCTCCCGAGCAGGCGCCCGTGGCGCACGGCCCGCCGGATGATGCGGCGCAGGACGTAGCCGCGTCCCTCATTGGAGGGCAGCACGCCGTCGGCGATCAGGAAGGTCGCGGCCCGCGAGTGGTCGGCGATCACCTGGTAGCTGAAGCGCTCGGCCTCGAACGCGTCCGGGTCGTGGCCCAGCAGTTCCCGCATCCGCGCGTGGATTGGCGTGAACAGGTCGGTGTCGTAGTTCGACGGGACCTGCTGGATGACGCTGGCGAGCCGCTCGAGGCCCATCCCCGTATCGACGCTGCTGAACGGGAGCGGGACGCGCGTGCCGTCGGGCTGCTGGTCGAACTCCATGAAGACCAGGTTCCAGATCTCGAGCCAGCGCGGGCAGGTCTCGGAGTGATCCGGGATGCAGTGCGGCCCCTCGCTGAACTCCGGGCCGCGATCGAAGTGGATCTCGCTGCACGGACCGCACGGCCCGGTCTCGGCCATCCGCCAGAAGTTCTTCTCGTCGCCCTCGTCGACGTTGCCCCAGCGGGCGATCCGCTCGGGCGGCAGGCCGATCTCGTCCCGCCAGATCGCGTACGCATCCTCATCCGCGCTGTAGACGGTGGCCGCGAGCCGCCCGGCCGGGATTCCGTACTCCCGCGTGAGCAGTTCCCAGGCCCACTGGATCGCCTCGCGCTTGAAGTAGTCCCCGAAGCTCCAGTTGCCCAGCATCTCGAAGAGGGTGTGGTGGCGCGGTGTGCGTCCCACCTCCTCGAAGTCGTTGTGCTTTCCCGAGACGCGCAGGACGCGCTGGTAGTCCACGGCCCGCCGGTAGGAACGAGTCTCGCGCCCGGTCAGCACGTCCTTGAACTGCACCATCCCCGCGTTCGTGAAGAGCAGCGTCTGGTCGCCCGCCGGGACCAGGCTGGCACTCGGCACCACCTCGTGGCCACGGGCGGCGAAGAACGCGACGAAACGGCGGCGGATCTCGTCCGACGGGAGCGCGGCGATCCGCTGGTCAGGCTCCGGCATCCCGCTAACGGTACCGTATCGCCACCGTGGTGTGCCGGGCCCGGGGAGACCGGCGGTCACCAGGAGGACGACTCCGGCGTGATGATCACCAGGGGTATGGGACGCGTCGTGCGGCGCTGGTACCCCGCGTAGCGGTCGTGGTTGTTCCGGTTGACCAGAGCCCACAGTCGCCCGTAGTCGGGATCGTCCCGCCCGACGATCCTCGCGCGGCCCGTGCCGGTTCGCCGCCCGACCTGCAGGCCGACCTCGGGATGCTCCCGGACGTTGTGGAGCCAGCCGGGATCCGCGTCCTCCCCATGGTTGGAGGCGACCACCACGAAGTCTCCGCCGTCCCGCGCGTAGATGAGCGCGGACGTGCGGCGGCGCCCGGTCCGCCGGCCGGTCGTCGTCAGGAGGAGCGTGGGCACGAGGATCACGCGGTGGCCGATCCGGCCGCCGCTCCCCTTGT
Organism: Chloroflexota bacterium; assembly: GCA_027457005.1. Taxonomy (GTDB): domain Bacteria; phylum Chloroflexota; class Limnocylindria; order Limnocylindrales; family CSP1-4; genus JAJYNJ01. The sequence goes on along the minus strand of DAIDTV010000255.1, from coordinate 640 downwards.
ACAGGGCCTCGTGCACCCGCAGCCCGACCCGCTCGAACATGTCTCCAACCGTCATCCGGATGCCCCCCGACTGCCCGACGCCATGCCACAGCTCACGATCGGCCCCTCGCGGACGGCCTGCCCGGGCCGTGGAACCTGCCCGTGCCGGCGCCGCCCTCCGCCGCCGGCCTCAGGTCCGCCTGGTGGGGCCCAGCGTGCTCACGATCGCCACCACGATCATGCCCGCCCACGCCACCAGCGACGAGCTGAGCAGCCCGAAGTCGCCGATGCGCAGCGGGTCACCCAGGTGCGTCCCCAGGGCCTGCCCCGCGTAGGCCCCGAGGATCGACGCCAGTGCGAGGAACGGCAGCCGGCCGCGTGCCTCGCCGCCCAGGAGCACGAACAGGGCGACGTTGAGGATTCCGACCAGGACCGCGAGGACCATGGACGGCTCGATGGCGGGCATTCGCGAAGGATAGCCGCGCGGCCGGCCGGCCCGCCCGCGGCGCCGTTCGGCAGCGCGAGGCGCTGGGCGACGGTGGTCAGGCGCGGGCGATGCGGCCCCCGCCGAGCACCTCGTCCCCCCGGTACAGCACGGCCGCCTGGCCGGGCGCCGGCGCCCAGACGGGCTCGTCCGCCTCCAGCTCCCAGCGCCCGCCCT
>DAIDTV010000254.1:278-3121 GCA_027457005.1 Chloroflexota bacterium | reverse complement strand
GACGCACACCGCGGGCCGCGGGGGGCGCCTCGCGTCGGGGGACCGTGGCCGTCTCGCCACCCTGGCCCCGCCCGCGGTGTGCGTCACGAGATACACGTGAGCGCGCCGGACTGCCGGCAGGTCGGCGCCGCCTCCACGATGTGCGCCGCGAGATACACGTGAGGGCCATTCGGCGGCCCGGACACTGCCCGCGTGGCGTTCAGGGCGGAATTGCGGGCAGTCCCCGCGGCGAAACGGTGCATCCGGCGCCCACAGGTGGTCCGGTACGGCTCGACGTGTATTCGGGAACGCACAATCGGGGCCGCCGCGGGTACCTGGAGGCGGAGTGGTCCACGACGTGTATCGGGCGACGCACACCCGTCCAGGCCGGGCCGCGCGACCGAACCCAGCTGCCGAGCTCAGGCCCCGAGTCAGCCGTCGAGGAGACCGGCCGCCAGCTCCCGCACCGCCCGGGCGTCAGGGGCCGCGAGGGCTGCCGTGGCCAGTTCATCGAGCTGGGCGCGACGCACCCGGCCGAGAGCCGCCCGGACCTCGTCGAGCGAGTTGCTGTCCGCCGAGAGCTCGTCGACGCCGAGCGCCACGAGTACCAGGGCCCCGGCCGGGTCGCCCGCGAGCTCTCCGCAAACCGCCACTGGGATGCCGGCCGCGTCCGCGCCTTCGACAGTCTTCGCGATCAGTCGGAGCACCGCCGGGTGGAGCGCGTCCTGGAGCCTGCTCAGGGCGGGATTGGAGCGATCGGCCGCCAGGGTGTATTGAGTCAGGTCGTTCGTCCCGATAGAGAAGAAATCAACGAGTCGGGCAAGCTCCCGCGAGATCAGCGCGGCCGAAGGAATCTCGACCATGACGCCCGTGACCATCCGGTCGGGGAGCTTTCCGCCGGTCCGAGCCACGTCGCTTCGAGCCTGGTCGCGGAGCGCGAGGAGCAGCTCGGCGTCGGCGAGGGTTCCGACCATGGGCGCCATGACGTGGGGTGTGACGCCCGCCTCTCCGCCCGCGCGCCAGATCGCCCGCAGTTGCGTGGTCAGCAGGCCGCGATCCGCGTAGGCGAGACGAATGGCCCGCACCCCCAGGAACGGGTTGGCTTCCGCGGCCAGCCGGAGGTAGGGGATAGATTTGTCGCCGCCGATGTCCGCGAGTCGAACGACGACCGGACGATCCGGGCCGAAGGCTTCGAAAGCCTGCCGGTACGCCTGGGTCTGCTCGTCCTCGGAAGGTGGAGCCGGCCGCTTCATGAAGAGGAATTCGGTCCTGAACAACCCGACGCCTTCCGCCCCGGCCTCGAGCGCCCGGGAACTCCGACGACCGCCGGGATCCCGCGGCCGCGGGAGAGGATCACGACGTGGGCCGTCGCCGATCCGGCCTGGATGGCCACGCCCAGGAGAAGGTCTTCGGGTATCTCCTCCGCGATCGACGGAGGCAGGTCCTCGGCCACCGCGATCGAGGGCCCCTCGGGCAGGGTCAGGGCCTCGCCTCGGATGATGCGGGCAATCCGGGCGCCCACGTCCCGGTAGTCGGCCGCGCGCGCGGCGAGAAGCTCGTTCTTGATGTCCGCCATGCCGGCCGCTTCCTCGGCGAAGACCGATTCCACTGCCGAATCCGCCGTCTTCCCGGTCGCGGTCAGCTCGATCGTCCGGCCGATCAGCTCCTTGTCGCCGGCGAGGAGAGCCTGCATCTCGAAGATCGCGCCGTCCTCCTCTCGGCCATGGGAGCGGACCCGGGCGGCGAGCCGTTCGAGCTCGGTGGCGGCCCTGTCTGCGGCGGCTTCCACCACCCGTGCTCCCTCGGGCCCGGCGAAGACCCCCGGGTCGGAGGCAGGAGGCGAGGGCCTGTAGATCCACACCGGCCCCACGGCGATCCCGGCCGCGCCCGGAATGCCCGCGAGCGCGCCGGGCAGGTTGGGGCGAGTGCTCGCCGAAGCGGGCTGGGGGCCGCGGGCAGCAGGCGGGCGGGCGGCGGAACCAGCGCCCCCGACGTCCGGCCCGCGCCCGGCACCCCCGGCAGCTCCCGCACCGGCGGCGCTCGTGCCCCCGGCGGACAGGTCCGGGAAACCCGCGTTGCCGAGGACCTGCAGCGCTTCGAAAGCCGCGTCCTGGTCCTCGCCTCTGACCGTGACTCTGATTCGGTGGCCTTGCTCCGTGCCGCTGTGCATGACTGCGTTGAAGCTCTTGCCGTCGATGGACGCCGAATTGAGCGTCAGATTTTCCAGAGAGACAGCGGAGTGGAACCCCGACGCGGTCGTGGCGAAGTTGGCCGCGGAGCGGCCATGCAGGCCCGCCGGGTTGCGGACCTCGATCTCGAACGATCGGCCACCCTCTCCGGCGCCGGCGGCTTCGGTCATTTCGCCTCGAGCGGCCTCGAGGACCTCGCCCATGGAGCTGCCCAGATTTGCCTGGACCGCCGCCGCCACCGCGCCCGCGACGCTCATCCCCTCGCAGACTCGAGTCCGCGCCGCGAGGTCCGGATCGACCATCAATTCCAGAGCCGTGGTGGTGCTCAGCACCGCACTCCCGAGGTCCGCCAGGACCAGGACCCCGGCACCTTCGTCGGCCTGGGCGATGGCATCGGCGATGATCGCCGCGTCCGTGCCGATCGACCCGTCGGCCATGCCGCCGGCGGCGATCAGCCGCACGCCGGGCGCCATCTGGGCCGCGAGCTCGGTCACGCCCCGGGCGATCAGGGCGGAATGCGAGACGAAGACGATCCCTACACGGGATCCGGCCGCATCGGCCACGCCATTCCTCCTGTCCGGGCGGACGAAACGCGAAAGAGGACCACCGCCGTCGAAAGGTTACCCCCAAAGACGGCGATGATCGGCAATCGCGGCACAACAAAAGCGGCGGGCC
>DAIDTV010000254.1:0-268 GCA_027457005.1 Chloroflexota bacterium | reverse complement strand
CTTGCGGAGGTCCTCGACTTCCTTCCAGAAGCCGGTGGCCAGGCCCGCGGCGTAGGCGGCGCCCAGGGCGGTCGTCTCGGCGACCTTCGGCCGGATGACCGGCACGCCCAGGACGTCGGCCTGGAACTGCATCAGCAGGTCGTTGAAGACCATGCCGCCGTCCACCTTGAGGGCGGTCAGCTTGACGCCCGAGTCCGCGTTCATCGCGTCGAGGACTTCGCGCGTCTGCCAGGCCGTCGCCTCGAGCACCGCTCGGGCGATGTGGCCC
>DAIDTV010000253.1:324-3135 GCA_027457005.1 Chloroflexota bacterium | reverse complement strand
CGCGTGAAGGGGGCGAGGTCGATGCGCTCGACCCTGCCCGAGCGCTCGAGCTCGGCGAGTACCGGGAGCAGAGGATGGCGGCGGTGCAGCTCGTCGCTGCGGTAGCTCGCGAGGAGCACGATGCGGCCCTGCCGCAGGGTCCGCACGGCATAGGTGACGAGATCGAGCGTAGAGCGGTCCGCCCAGTGGAGATCCTCGAGGACGCACAGCAGTGGGCACTGGGCGGAGAGACGCACGAGAAACGCGAGCAGCAACTCGAACAGGCGTCCCTGAGCCGAGGGATCCGCCTCGGGCGCGGAGGAGCGAGGCTGCGCCAGGGCAGGCATCAGGCGGCCCAGCTCGGATCGTCCGGCCCCCAGGAGCGCTTCGAGCGCGGCGGGATCGAGCTGGTCGGGCAACGGGCGGAGGGCCTCGACGACCGGGCCGTAGGGCAGCGCGCCCTGGGCGAGCTCGAGGCAGCCCCCGGTCAGGACCCGGAAGCCGGCCTCGCGCGCGGCGGCCGCGCACTCCTCGACGAAGCGGGTCTTGCCCACCCCGGCTTCGCCACTGACGAGGAGGGCGACGGGGCGGCCGTCGGCGGCCGTCCGTAATCCCGCAGCCACGCGCTCGGACTCGTCGCGCCGGCCGACGAAGACGGGGGACGCCACCCGCCGGGCCATGTTGTGCATTGTGCGACCCCCGCGCACGCCGGACAAGGGTCTGTACTCGTCCGGCACGTCCGTTACACCTCGGGCCCCAGCGAGTGGAGGTACTCGGCCGGCGTCAGGTAGCCCAGGCCTGGTGGGACGGACGGTGTGTACGAGGGCCGGGTCTGGGTGGTGGGCGGTGCCTTGGTCGGCCCGTCCACGTTCGTCGGGGCCATGGCCCAGGGCAGGGAGGCGGCACGCTCCATCCTCCGCGCGCGCCCCCGCCGGCGACCTGGGGCCGACGCGCTGCCCCGCGACGCTCCGAACCTCGGCGTGCTAGGCCCTGGTGCGACGCCGTAGGCGGGCGGCGGAACGGGCCGCAAAGGCCACGGGTTCCCGGCGGTGGGCTGCACCTCGGTCGGGAATGGAGAAGCGCCTTTCGTGGCCGCCGGGTACATTCACGCCGCGCCGCAGTCCTTCGTCGCGGTGTGCAACGTCGGCGCTCCACGTGATCACCACGGGTGGCGCGTCCGTTGCCCGGCGTCGGGCCCCGCGGCAGCACAAGGAGCGGGCCATGTCCTATGTCGTGGACTTCACCAACGTCTCGACCGTCGGCCTCGAGTCGTCGCCCGTGGCGGGCGCGCTCGCCGGCCTCCGGGCGAACGAGGCCCGCTACTTCAAGAACAAGTACGACCACGACTTCACGGTCGAGCCGGCGGGCGAGGCCAGGGGGACTATCGATTACGTGCACCGCGTCCTCAAGGAGGAGCGCGACCTCGTCATCTCCTCCCGCCCGCTCGAGGCGACGTCCTTCCAGGTCGAGAACATCCGGTGGGCCTACGTCTTCTACGAGAACGGGCTGTCGATCAACGTGCTGTACACCATCGACGACGCCGGCAAGCGGGCGGTCGGGTTCAAGCTCTCGGACGGGACCGAGGTGCCTGCCGAGCTGGCCTCGCGGTTCAAGTTCGCACGGCAGAAGTCGAAGCTGGCCGGTACCATCCGGGGCTCGTTCTTCGTCATCAAGGGCGAGTACTGACCTCACCGTCGTCGAACGGAGACCGAGCGAGAAGAAGGCGGTGGCCTTCGCCGTCGACTTGCCCGGCTCGTCCCGCACGCCTCGATCGCGGCCGCCGGTCGAGGCGTGCGGGTGTCCCGCGTAGAACGCGCTGGCCACCCACCGCCGCTCCTCCGGGTGCCACTGGGGGTGCGTCGCCTCCCAGCCCGGCAAACGGTCGAGCGCCGCGTGCACTGTCTCCCAGGCGGCCGCGCGCTCGTCATCTCGGTCCATGCCCGCGGTCTACGAACCGTAACGGCGCACGCTCACCATCCGCACGCTGTTGGTGAGCGTGCCTTCCCCGGACCGCCCGGTGAGCTTCAGCTCGGTGAACCGCAGGCCACGGGAGTCCCGGACGCGAGTCCACAACTGTGCTCCCGTCCTGTGGCCGTCCATCGGCGGCGCGGAGGCATGGAACGGCCCGGGCGGGGACGCGGCCGGGGCCAGTGGTGCGCGCGTCAGGCGGTCGGCGTCAGCTCCTCGCGCTCGATCCGACCATCCGTCATGCGTGAGGAACGCTGCAACGCGGACCCTGCTGCAGGGGTTCGTGCTGGCCGTCCTGAGCCTGGGGGCGCCGTCGCGACGCTGGATAGCCGACTCGCCCGCTCGCTCTGCAAGCATCGGAATCCGACGGACGTCGTGCGGGCGAGCTTCGCTTGGCCCTACACCATGAGTGCGTCGTGTCGCGATATCGTGGCGCCATGAGCACCACGCACGCGTTCTTCCATGACCTCGTCGCCGAAGCCCCTGTGCCGACCCGGGGCATCCATAGCCAGACCCTCTCCAACGAAGCCGGCGTCGAGCTTGAGCTGTTCGCCTTTGCGGCCGGCGAACGGCCCTCCGAGCACACGTCGGCCCGCCCCGCGATCATCCATATCCTCTCCGGCAAGGGCGACCTCACCGCCGAAGACGACGCCTACGCTGCAGCCCCGGGCTCGTGGCTTCGGATGGCCGCCGGCACCCGCCACAGCCTGCTCGCTCGCACGCCGCTCGTGATGGCCCTCTATCTGCTGCCGCAGGAGGCTCCCGCTCAGCCGTGACCCGCTCGGCCTCACGCGCCCGGACACCATGAGCAGGTCGTGTTGAGCCGTTTGGCTAGGGGCCACGTTCGCCCAGCAACCCCCCCGG
>DAIDTV010000253.1:0-314 GCA_027457005.1 Chloroflexota bacterium | reverse complement strand
GCGCTCGGAGGGAACCGGGCGCCTCGGAGAGGTCGCATGCCCGTCCGGCCGTCAGCCCTTGATCACCTGCAGCAGGACCGCCGGGTAGGCCCAGTCGGTGTCCTCAGGCGCTGTGTGGCAGCCGACGTAGTACGCGGCACGTGTCAGGGTCGTGGTCATCGTCTGGCCCGAGTTCACGTACTCGACCGTGCCGTCCGCGCCGAACTGGGGGTAGAAGGCGACCAGGGTCTTCATCTCGCCGAGACCCTCCACGCCGTTGTAGGTGCCAGTACCCGGCACGTACGCCCAGTCAGGGATCTCCGACGCCCCGTGCG
>DAIDTV010000252.1 GCA_027457005.1 Chloroflexota bacterium | reverse complement strand
CGGTGATCGCGTCCGCCCCGGCGTCCTCGATCGCCCTGGCGATCGGCCGGATGTCGGCCACGTTTGGCGACAGCTTGACCAGCAGCGGGAGGTCCGTGGCGCGCCGGACGGCGGCGGTGACGGCCGCGGCCGCCTCGCGGTCGACGGCGAACTGCAGGCCGCCCTTGCCCACGTTCGGGCAGCTGATGTTGAGCTCGATGCCGGCGACGCCGGGGACCCCGTCCAGCTTCCGGACGACCCCCACGTAGTCGTCGATCGACTCACCCGCGACGTTCACGATGACGGGGACCTGCCAGCCCGCCCAGAGCGGTGCGTACCGCTCGATCACCGCATCGACGCCGGGGTTCTGCAGTCCGATCGAGTTGAGCATCCCGCCCGGCGTCTCGGTCACCCGGGGCGGTGGATTGCCCGCGCGCGGCTTCAGCGTGGTGCCCTTGCAGCAGATCGCGCCGAGCCGCTCGACATCGAGGACCTCGCCGTACTCGATGCCGTAGCCGAAGGTGCCGGACGCGACCAGCACCGGGTTCCGGAGGACCAGGTGCCCGGGCCGTTTCGGGGCCAGGTCCACCGACAGGTCGACGGCTGCGAGGTCGGGGCCGCGAGCGGCCGCGTCCGCGGGCGCCGGCCCCCGCGCGTTGGTGGGCACGACCGTGGTGCCGGCGGATGTCGCCACGGGCTTCGTCCTGGGGGCACGCACGCCGAGCCGCGGCGTGCCGGCATACAGGTCCCGGGCACGGGGCCCGCTGGTGACGACCGAGCGCTTGTGCCTCAACCCGCCGCCTCCACTCCCTGCGCCACGCGCCCCGGCTGCGTGAACCGGGCATGCCGCACCACCGGGGGGCGCCGTAACACCCGGGCGTGTCGTCCGTGGCTCACGCGGGTTCCTCCCACGCGATCTCCTCGGCAGCGAAGACCGGTCCCTCGCGGCAGACCCGCACCGGGCCCTCGACGCCCCACACCACGCAGCCGAGGCACGCGCCCACGGCGCAGCCCATGTGCTGCTCCATCGAGACCTGGAGCCAGGACCGGCGGCGCGCCTGCGCCGACCCGAGGGGCACGGGTTTGCCGCCGCCGCGTTTCCGCCCCAGCCGGGCCACGCCCATCCGTGCCTGCCGGCCGCCGGCGAGTGCCGCGAGTGCGGCGAGCATCGGGCGGGGCCCGCACGCGAACGCCTGGTCGGCCCACGCCTCGTAGGCCGGCACCAGGTCGGTCACGCGACCCGGCTGTCCCAGCGAACCGTCCTCGGTCGCGACGACATATTCGATCTCGTCCGGCAGCAGCGAGGAGGGGTAGACGTCCGCCGCCGACGCGGCCCCGAAGAGCAGGGTGACCTGGCGGCCCGCCTCCAGCGATTCGTCGGCGAGCGCGCGAACGCCCGCGATGCCCAGCCCGCCGGCGATCAGCAGGACGTGGTGCGTGCGCGGATCGACCTCGAAGGGGCGGCCGAGCGGACCGAGCATCGGGACGGCGTCCCCGGGGCGCGCGCGGGCCATGAGCTCGGTGCCCTTTCCGGCGATCCGGAAGTGGAGCGTGATCTCGCCGCCCAGCCGGTCGATGGTGTTGATGCTGATCGGACGCCGGAGCACCAGCCCCGAGTAGTCGGGCGTCCGGACGTGCACGAACTGTCCGGCACGGGATCCGGAGGCCAGCCAGGGAGCCCGGTATCGCTGGATCCACTGGCGGGGGAGGATCTCCCGCGACTCGACCAGCTCGGCGTCGAGGAGGCGCATCGGGCGGGGTGTCCTGCCCTCAGTCCCGGGTGGGCCGCCCGTCGCCGTCGCCGGCCTCGTCCGCGTCTCCCTCGCCCTCGTCCCCGTCACCCTCGGCAATGGCCGACGGGAACGCGTCGGCCAGCGCGTCGGCCACGTCGCCGAACACGTCGGTCGGGTCGTAGAACTCGACCAGGTCGGCCGCCGAGTCGAGGCGCCGCCAGCGACCTTCCTCGTCTTCAGGCACCACCTCGGCGACGAGCCGTCCCTCGCCGGTGAGCGTGAGCCGCTCGTCCTCGTCGTCGATGATCATCAGGTCGCCCACGCGACCCGCGAGCGGCCGCGCCCCCGACTCGAACTGCTCGATGAGCCGCGCCTCCGATTCCTGGCTGCGTTCCTGGAACGACAGCGCGAGGTCGTACAGACGCGCGGCCGCCTCGTCCGTGTCGGCCGGCGGTGCCTCTTCCGCGTTGGTGGCCGCCCACGCGTCGGCTGCGGCCGCGTAGGTGCCCTCGTCGGCGGCGACGGCGTAGCCCTCCTCCGCCACCGTCTCGTCCGGCGCGATCCCGGCCGATTCCATGAGCTCCTCGGCGCCGGTCGGCTCCTCGCCCATGCCGGCCGCTGCGCGTGCCGCCTCGGCGAACCCGGCGAAGACCTCGGCGGGGTTGTACAGCTCGACCAGCTCGGACGGGGAGTCGATGACCTCGGTCTCGGAGACCCACTCGCCGTTGTCGTCCTGGTACCGGGTGCGCGAGCGGAACGACCCGTCCGGGGCCACGGCCAGGTAGTCCGGATCCTCGTCGATCAGGACGAGACCGCCCGCGTCCTCGATCCGCGCGGCGTTCGCGTCGAGGAACCGGTGCAGCTGTTCGGCGGCCTTGGCCAGGAAGTCGCGGCGCTCGAGGGCGGCGTCGGCGGCGATCTCGCCGAGCGCCTGGTTGCGGCTCAGGTCCATCGTGCGCTCCTTACGGGTGGTACTCGAGGTCGGGGCCCATGCGCTCCCGGAGGAGCATGGAATGGTGGCGCTCGAACATCCACTCCCCGGCGCGGTGGCCGATCTTGCGGGTCGCCTCGTCCGCTTCGAGCTTGTCGAGCGAGGCGTAGTCGGGGAGCTGGAACAGGATCAGGTTGTCGAAATCCCAGCCGTGGGCGATGTTGTACCAGCCGAGGAACCGGATGTTGAACTTCGCCTCGTAGTCGTGGATCTGGCGCGGAAACATGGTCCGCATGAAGAACTTGAAGAAGGCGTCGCGGCCGCGTCGGACCGAGAAGAAGGTGGCAAGGACGGGCACGGGGGTCTCTCCGGATCAACCACGATCAGTGGACGCTCGGTGACCGGCTCATTGTCGCACGACGCGCGGACCCGACTCGGCGTCATCGCGCGTGGCGGCCGTGCCCGCCGTCGCGCCCGGTCCGGCCGAGCCGTCCG
>DAIDTV010000251.1 GCA_027457005.1 Chloroflexota bacterium | reverse complement strand
GTACCCGAGCAGGGGCCCCAGCGACGGGTCTTTCAGGTACTGGCGGACCACGGTCCCGGTTGCGAGCCGGACTGACTTCGCGAGCACCGTGCCACGGGAGTCGAGGATCCGGCCGGGAAGCGTGGACTGCCGGGCCGCCTGCACCAGCGGGTTGGCCGGGTCGAGCGTGAGTGCGTCCGCCCGCACGACCTGCCAGTAGGTGAGCGTGCCGCCGATGAGGATGTAGGCGAGGCCGATCGCGAGCGCGACCCGCAGGACCGACCGCCCGATGCGGGGGGCCACGAGATCGTGGGGCGCATCGCCCGCACGCGTTGCGCCTGCCGCCCGTCGCAGGTTCATGCGACACCCCCTGCCGTGCCGGCTCCGAAGACCCGACGCCTGGGCTTGGGCGGTGGCGGCGGCTCCACGCCGCGATCGCTCAGCGCGAGCAGCAGCCCGACCACGAGCGCATTGGCGATGAGCGAGCTGCCCCCGTAGCTGACGAACGGCAGCGTGATGCCCGTGAGGGGCACCAGCTTGATGTTGCCCCCCACGATGATGGCGGCCTGCACCACCACCACCAGCGTCAGGCCCGCGGCCAGCAGCGCGCGGAAGTCATCCTGCGCCGTGGCGGCGATGCGCAGCCCCCGCTCCGCGATCACCAGGTAGCACGCCAGGACGGCCAGCGCGCCGAGCAGCCCCATCTCCTCCGCGATCGCGGCGAAGACGAAGTCGCTCTGGATGACCGGGATGGCGGGGATCGCCCCGACCGACGGGAGGCCGGCCCCGAGCCCGGTGCCGAGGATCCCGCCGGTCCCGAGCGCGTAGAGCGCCCGCAGGGTCTGGTACCCGGCGCCCTGCGGGTCGCTCCAGGGGTTCAGCCAGATGTCGACCCGGAGACGGACCACCGGGTAGATCTCGTACAGGACCGCACTCCCGGCCAGGAACAGCAGCAGGCCCAGGGCCACGTAGCTCATCCGGGCGGTGGCGATGTAGAGGAGGAACAGGAAGACCGCGAAGTACAGCAGCGCCGAGCCGAGGTCGTGCTGGAAGCCGACCACGGCCAGCGCGATCCCGAGCATCGCCAGCATCGGCGCGAAGTACGGCAGGGGCGGCAGGCGGAGCGGTCCCAGGCGGGTGGAGGCGCGGGCGAGCAGTTCCCGGTTCTCGGCGAGGTAACCGGCCAGGAACACCACCAGGATGACCTTCAGCGGCTCGGATGGCTGCCCGCAGACCGGGCCGAGACACAGGTCGAGCTGGGCGCCGTTGACGTCCCGGCCGAACACGAACACGGCCAACAACAGCGCGATCCCCGCGGCGGCCCAGCTGTACTTGTACAACCGCAGCCAGTTGTCGCTGCGGACCACGATGGCAAGCACGCCCAGCAGCACCAGCGACAGCAGGAGCCAGCCAAGCTGGAGCTGCGCAAGCCCCAGGTCGTGACCCCCGAACCGCTGGATCACCAGGCCCTGGGGAAGCCGCTCCATCACCAGCAGCGAGATTCCCCCCAGCAGCGCGACCGTCGGGAGCAGGATCTGGTCGCTGCGACGGCCGGTCAGCACGAACGCCACGTGCACGGCCGCGATCCCGCCGAGGTACAGGCCGAGCAACCGCAGGTCGCCCAGCGCCAGGTGCCCGGCCAGGGTGGACGCGAGCGACGCCCGGCCCAGGATGAGCGCGCCCGCAACGATCGCCAGCAGCGCCAGCTCGCGACGGCGGAGGCGGGGGCGCACCGCGATCCCGAGCTGCCGCGCAGTGGACGGGGAGATCGTGTTCACGCCGCTCGCGGGGGCCGCGGCCGGTCCAGCCGCACCCGGAGCTGGCCCGCCTGCACCTCGTCGCCGAACCCAAGCGGCGCGAGGCCCACGACGGGTGCGCCGTTGAGGTACGTCCCGTTGGTGCTGCCGCGGTCCTCCAGGTACCAGCTCCGGCCCCGGAAGGTGAGCACGGCGTGGTCGGCCGACAGGAACGGGTCGTCGATCGAGATGGTGTTGTTGACGTCGCGCCCGATGGTGGTCACCGCGTCCAGTGCGTAGGACGCGCCGGCGGGCGGTCCGCCGGCGAACGAGGCGATCACCACGAGCCGGCCGAGTTCGCCCGGTGCCGTCGCCGACACGCTGCGAAGATCTCGCAACAGCAGGCGCCCGACCGAGAGCAGGAACAGGTAGAGGGCACCGAGGAACGCCACGCGCAGCAGCCAGAGGCTCAGCGCGAACGTGTCGATCCCGCCCGGGAGGTTCACTGCCCGCCGGTGATGGTCACGGTCGAGTCGCCGAGCCGCAGGACGTCCCCGGGACCCAGGGCGACCTCGCTGACCCGCGAGCCGTTCACGAAGGAGCCGTTCGTGCTTCCCAGGTCGGTGTAGACGAGCCCACCCTGCCGGGCGGAGAGGAGGCCATGCGCGCGGGAGATGCGCGCGTCGGGCAGTACGAGATCGTTCTCCTCGCCGCGGCCGATCCGGACGCTCGGCGCACGCACCGGGAACTCCCGCGGGGCGACACCCGGCGACACCACGCGGAGCGTGGCGTACGGCACGCGGGCCTGCGGCACCTGGAAGACCATCGTGGCACCGGACGGCGACTCCCCGTGCTCGCCCGCCGGCACGCCCCCTGGTCGGCCGACGGCTCCCGCGCGCGCCGGGCCTCCGTCGGTACCGAAGCTCGCCTCCACGGCCAGGTCGCCGGGGGCCACGGTCGGGTCGCCGACCAGCTTGACTTCCGGGCGCCCCGGCAGCCGGTAGCCCTGGCTGCGGGCATGCGCGACGAGAGCCACCGCGAAGGACGGAACCGTGTCGCCGAGACCGGCCAGGTCGCCGGGGTTCACCCTGACGGTGTATCGGTCCGGCACATATCCGGCGGGCGAATGCCTGGCACTGTCCATGGCACGCTCGAGCCGGTGACGCACCTGGACCGGCTCGACGGCGGTCCCGAACAGCCGCGCCGCGGGACGCTCGAAGATGCGCTCGAAGAGCCGCTCGAGCGCGGCGAGTGGGCCGTTCATCGGATGGCCGAGTCTAGCACCGGGCCCCATGGTTCCCGGCGCCTGCGTGAGCCGAGGCGGGGCCGGCGGGCTGCGTGCCGGACCGCGCAGACGGGACGTTTGGGCCGTCAGGGGCCGACGGTCGTCGGGGATGACGGGTGGGCGGATGCCTGTACTCTGTAGGCTGCTCCGTCA
>DAIDTV010000250.1 GCA_027457005.1 Chloroflexota bacterium | reverse complement strand
CGTGGGGGGCCGCGGGCAGTGATCCGGGCTGGACGGCACCCGCCGGCTCGTGGGGCGCGGCGTCGTCCGCGTGGGCGCCCGGCGGGGTCCGCGAGCAGCGGTTCCTGGGCGAGATCGAGATGGCCGGACCGATGCAGGCGGGACCCATGCGGATCGAGACGTTCATCGGGGAGGTCCGGCTGGACCTCACGCGTGCCACGTTCCCGGACGGGGAGACGCCGATCCGCGTCAGCACGGCGATCGGCGTGGTTCGAGTCCTGCTGCCGCCCGACATCCCCGCCGCGGTTCGGGTCTCCAGCATGCTCGGCGAGAGCGAGGCGCTGGGCCGCGTGTCCGGTGCGTTCATGGGAGCGGCCCGGGCCGAGACCGAGGATTTCGCGGGCGCGACGCGTCGTATCCGGCTCGAGGCGCAGTCGCTGATCGGCGAGGTCGCGGTGCGAAGGGCGCGATCGGACAGCGGCGTCGCGGCGGCCGAGGGACAGGTGCCGCCGGAGGCACCCACGATCTAGGTGTCGGATCTCCGCGTCGAGCTTCTCTACACCATCGACTGTCCCCACTGGGAGCGGGTCCGCGCGGACCTGCATCGCGTGCTGTCGGAAGGGGCGATCGAGACCCCCATCCAGCTGGTGCTGGTCGGGGGCCAGGACGACGCCGAGTTCCTCGAATTCGTGGGTTCGCCGACCGTGCGGGTCAACGGCCAGGACGTGGCGCCGCCGCCGGACGGCATGGGACCGGGGATCGGCTGCCGCCTGTACCCGCAGCCCGACGGAACGGTGTCGGGCCGCATTCCCGAATCGCTCCTGCGCGAGGTGATCCGGTCGCACCGCCAGGGCCGGCTCGAGGCGTTCCAGCGCGAGGAATCGGCCAGGGTGGCGCTCGCGGCGCTGGAGGCAACGGCAGACGAGGAAGGTGCCGCCACGCGGGGGGAGCGCCCGGCGGTGGACCAGGGACGAGCACCGGACGGGGACGGATCGTCCCCGGCGGAGCAGGAGGATTGACCGGATGACTGGGACGCGCGTCGGGCGAGCCGGACGGGCTCGCGTGGCGGCGCAGGAAGGCGTGGCACGCGGGCTCCGCGGGGCGTTCCTGTGGGCGGCGCAGCGGCGGCGCCTCGCCCGGCTCGCGGCCGGCAGCGCGCTGACCCGGGGGACCGTGCGCCGGTTCGTCGCCGGCGAGACCCTGCCGGAGGCGCTCGCGGCCCTCCAGCGGCTGCGGGGCCGTGGTCTCGGCACCACCGTCGACGTGCTGGGCGAATCGGTGACCACGGCCGAGGCCGCCCGGGCCGCCGCCGACCGCTATCTCGAGGTGCTGGCCGCCCTGGCCGAGCGCGGGCTCGATCGCAACGTCAGCGTGAAGCTGACCCAGATCGGGCTCGACGTGGACCTGGACGGGTGCCGCGAGAACCTGCTGCGGATCGTGGCCCGCGCCGCCGAGCTCGACGCCTTCGTCCGCGTCGACATGGAGGACCACCGGCACACCGAGCGGACCCTCGCGCTGGTGCGCGAGGCGCATGCCGCCCACCCTAACGTCGGCGTCGTCCTGCAGGCGTACCTGCGGCGCAGCGCGGCGGACGTGGCCGACCTGAACCGCGAGCGGATCCGCGTGCGCCTCTGCAAGGGCGCCTACGACGAGCCGGCCGAGGTCGCGTTCCCCCACAAGGCCGACGTGGACGACAGCTTCCGGCGCCTGGCCGAGACGCTGCTGCGCGAGGGCGAGCATCCCGCCCTGGCCACCCACGACGAGCTGCTGATCGCCTGGGTGCGCGGCTTCCTCGAGCGCGAGCGGATCGACCGGAGCCGCTTCGAGTTCCAGATGCTCTACGGGGTGCGCCGCGACCTGCAGGAACGCCTGGCGGCGCAGGGCTTCGCCGTGCGGGTATACGTCCCGTTCGGGACGGAGTGGTACCCCTACTTCATGCGCCGGCTGGCCGAGCGCCCGGCGAACGTGCTGTTCATGGCGCAGAGCGTGCTGCGCGAGGGCCGGCGCCCGCGCGCTCGCCGGTAGGTCCCCGGGGCGGGAGGGCCGCCGATCCCGCGCTCGCCGCCGGGCCCGGGCCGGGAGACGGATTCGCGACGGCGTCGATCAGGACGATCGCTCCCGTGCCCCGCGCACCCAGCCGAGGTACGTTCGGATCCGGTCCTCCAGCACGGACGGATCCGGGTCGGCCTGCAGCGCGTTGCTGATCAGCGACGGCCCCACGCCCAGGCACGCGACCCCGGCGCGGATCCAGGCCTCCGTGGCTGCCTGCGTGGCCTCCACGTTGGTGGGCATGAGCCGCGTTCGCGGGCTGGGCCCGAGGATGCCGCGCACGAACGCCGGCCCGTCGAACGCCGCCGCGGGGAACAGCTTCACGATCTCGGCGCCCAGCTCCTCGGCGCCGGAGATCTCGGTCGCGCTGCCGCAACCGGGAAGGTAGGGGATCTTCCGCCGGTTGCACAACCGCGCGATCTCGGGATTGAGCGCCGGGCTCACGATGAACTCCGCCCCTGCCGCGATGAAGAGGGCGGCCGTGGGTGCGTCGTAGATGGTGCCCGCGCCGAGGATCATGTCCGGGTAGTCCGCCGGGGCGCGGGACAGCAGCGCCCGGAAGATCTCGTAGGTGTCGGCGCCCCGGTTCGTTATCTCCACCACGCGGGCGCCGCCCCGGCGGCACGCTCCGACCACGCGCTGCGCACCGGCGAGGTCCAGTGGGGTGAACGTCGGCACCGCGCCAATCTCGAGCATGGCACCCAGGACGGTGAGCCGATCGAAGCGAGCCATCGTGTCCCTCCGGATGCGTTCGCCGCCGGCGAGCCGGCGCCACGGGATGTCGTGCGGCCGATGCGGATCAGCCGCGACCGAGCAGGCGCCCCAGGCCCGCCCAGCGGCGCGACGTTCCCCGATCTCGATGGATCACGGTAGCGCGATCACGCCTCGCGCGCGACGGCGACCCGGGCCGCGACCCCGCGGCCGGTCTGCGCCAGCAGCACCGCGGCGACCACGAACACCGCACCGATCAACTGCAGCGCGCCCAGCCGCTCGCCGAGCACCAGCACGGCGAGGGTGACCGTGAACACCGGCTCCATGGTGCTCACGAGCGCGGCCTGCGCGGCCCCGATCCGGCTCACGCCCGCGTAGAAGGCCTGGATCGCGATGGCGGTCGAGAGCACCGCGATCCCGACC
>DAIDTV010000249.1 GCA_027457005.1 Chloroflexota bacterium | reverse complement strand
TCGTACGGCTTCGAGGGGGGTGAGCGAGAGGGCCGGATGTTCGACCATGCCGCCGCCATCGACCTGCTCGAGCGCGCCCTGGCCGCCTGGAGGCGGCTGCCGCCGGGTGATGCCGCGCGCTACCGGGCCAGCGGGGCGTACGCGCGGCTCGGTGCCCAGTACCTGCTCCGCGGCGACGAGACGGCGGCGACGGCAGCGTGCCGGAACCCCATCGCTGCCGCCCGAACGGCCGACGAGATCGTGGAAGCCTACGTCGCGCTCCGATACATCTCGTACCGGCACGGCGACTTCGAGGCGGGGCTGTCGATCCTTGCGGAGGGCATGGCCCGGCTGCCGCCCGACGCCGCGGTGATGCGGGCCCGACTGCAGGCCGAGATCGGGTGGTCGCTCGTGCGCCTGCGCCGCCTGCCCGAGGCGCTCGAGGCACTCGCAGGGGCGGCCGGTGTCCTCGAGGACGTGGGCGACCGGGCGGGTGCCATGACGGCACTGGATGCCCTGGGCGTGCTGCTGCGAATGCTCGGGCGCGTCGAGGAGTCGGTCGTGCAGATGGAGCGGTCGCTGGCGCTCGCGCTCGATCTGCACGACTCCCGCGGTGAGCTGTACGCGCGCATCCACCTGGTCGGGAGCCTCACGAGTGCCGGCCATCCTGCTCGGGCCCGACCGCACGTCGAGCGGTCGCTCGAGCTGGCACGCATGATGGGCGACCGGTACCTCGAATCCGTGGCCGCCTGGAAGACCGCGGAGATGTCGGACGCGCTGGGTGACACGGAGGCGGCCATCCGTCTCCGGCGGCACGAACTCGACCTGCTGGCCGGCATCGGGGGCAACGCGCATAACGAAGCACTCGCTCACGCCCACCTGGCGGTGCTGCTCGGCCGGGCCGGGGACCCGGCGGCAGACGAGGAAGCCAGCGCGGCGCGCGAGCTGGCGCACCGCTCGGAGGTGCCCGGGTACCCCGAGCGCATCGGCCGGGTGCTCGCGCTGGGCGACTGGAGTGCCCTGGAGGACTGACGGCTGCCGGACCCGACGATCGGGCCGGTCCGGGGCCGCCTGGCGTCGGCCAGACCGATCGGGGAACGCCGGAGGAACGGTGCCGCTCGACACTGGTCGCATGGACGGCTCCCGGTATCGATCCTACGTGGTTCGGGTCTGGCGGCCCAGGGATGCGGGGGACGCCGGGATCCGCGTGGTCGTGGAGGAGGTCCAGTCGGGACAGCAGGTCGAGCTGCGAGGGGGCCCGGCGACGGCGCTGGCATCGGTGCTGGCCGCCACATTGCCAGGCGCGGAGGCGCGGTCTGCGGAAGACGAACCCGCCGTGCTGTCGGTACCGGGCATCGCGGGGGAGTGAGCTCGTCATCTGCCCGGCCGACGGCATCGTCCGGAGGGCGTGACAGGGAGGGACAGTCGATGATCCTCGTGGTCGGGGCGACGGGAATGCTGGGCGGCGAGGTCTGCCGGCAACTCACGGCGAAGGGGGAGACGGTGCGGGCGCTCGTACGTCCCACGTCAGACCCCGCGAAGGTGGCGGCCCTGAAGGAGCTCGGCATCGAGACCGTCGCAGGGGATCTCCGGGATCCGGCGTCGCTGGCGGCGGCGTGCCGGGGTGTCTCGGCCGTGATCACGACGGTCTCGGCGATGCCGTTCTCGTACGTTCCCGGTGAGAACGACATCCGGACCACCGACACGGACGGGACCGCCGGCCTCATCACGGCCGCGCGGGCGGCGGGCGTCTCGCACTTCGTGTACACGTCGTTCTCGCGCAATATCGACGACCCGTTCCCGCTCCGGGACGCCAAGCGCGCGACCGAGGCGATCCTGCGAGCCAGCGGGATGCGGTACACGATCCTTCGCCCGAGCTGCTTCATGGAGGTCTGGCTCACCCTGGCGGTGGGCTTCGACGCGGCCGGCGCGAAGGTGACGGTCTACGGGACGGGCGAGGCCGGGATCAGCTACATCGGGGTACCCGACGTCGCGAGGTTCGCGGTGCACAGCCTGGACACGCCGGCTGCGTGGAACGTTGCGCTGGAGCTCGGCGGCCCGGCCGCCGTCTCGCAGACCGAGGCAGTCCGCCTCTTCGAGCGAGTCGCGGGGCGATCCTTCGAGATGACCCGCGTCCCCGCGGACGCCCTGGCGGCGCAGTACGAAGCGGCGACCGACCCGATGCAGCGGTCGTTCGCGGGCCTGATGATGTGCGTCGCCAACGGCGACCCGATCGACATGGCCGTGACGCTGCAGGCGATCCCGGTTCGCCTCACCAGCGTCGAGGAGTACGCGCAACAGGTGCTCGGCGTGGCGCCGGTGCACGTCTGACGAATAGCGCGGGGGGTTGGGGGCCGGGCTTCCCGGGCACGGGGAGCCCGGCCCCCGTGTCTGCGCCGTGGCCACGTGCGTACCGAGCCGCGATCAGGTTGCCAGCGAGCTCCAGCCGGCGGCCCTTCGGATCGACACGCGGATGATCAGCCGTCCCTCGAGGGCGTGACCTGCGTACTGCGGGTATCGCCCGCGCAGCGCCGTGGCCGCAGCGTCGTGCTCGGCGGCGTCCGCGGCCCCGGGCTCGAGCAGGCGCGCGTCTCCCTCCAGCCGCAGCCAGGCGAGTCGCGACCAGTCCTCGTCCCAGCGGTCGGCGAGGAGGGCGACGCGGGGGCGCGCGATGACGTCCCGAACGCGGGCGAGGTCCCGCGGGTCGTCCGCCAGCTTCGGCTTCCCGTCGAGCGGCGTGTACAGGACGTCGAGCGGCGGTGGTGCGACGGCGAAGCAGACCGGCACGGGCCGGGGAAGCCCGGTGGGGGCGATTGTCACGAGCACGAGGCGGCGAGTCTCCTCCAGGAAGGCGCGTTGCGTGGCGTCCAGGATCGGGCCGGTCATGGCGCCATCATGGCGGCGTCGCGGGGGACGTGCCACGAGAACCGCCTCCGCCAGGGAGCGCCTCCACCACCGGCCGCACTCCGGCCCGGCAGGCAGCCGCTGCGCCGGTCGCCCGGGCTTTCGGCAGGTGCCATCATCTTGCGATGTCGCACCCGCTCTGGCCGCTGTTCGACCTCCGGATCGTCACGGCGCGCCTGGAGTTGCGTCTCCCGACGGACGACGAGCTGGCGTCGCTGTGCGCGCTCGCGCGGAAGGGCATCCACGACCCGTCGTCGATGCCGTTCGGTTACGGCTGGACGGAC
>DAIDTV010000248.1 GCA_027457005.1 Chloroflexota bacterium | reverse complement strand
ATGCGTCACGAGGCGCTCCCGGCCGTGGAGCGCGTCTACCGCGTGGACCCCGGTCCGGAGATGATCCGCATGGCCGTCGACCGGGTCACCTTCCGGCCGCACCCGGGCCTGGCCGCGCGGCTCGTGCCGGGCGAGATCGCCGACCTCAACCGCCTGTACGACCTCGGGTTCACCTCGTGGCTCCCGTCCGCCGCGATCGCCGAGGGCGTCTACTACGGGGTCCGTGTGCGCGGCCACCTGGTGGCCGCCGCCGGCACGCACGTGATCAGCCGCGAGGCCCGGCTGGCGGTGGTCGGGAACGTTCTCACCCACCGCGAATTCCGGAGCCGCGGCTTCGCCAAGATCACCACCAGCGCCGTCACCCAGGAGCTGCTCCGCAGCTGTGACGAGGTGGTGCTGAACGTTCGCGCGGACAACGCCCCCGCGGTCGCCGCATACCAGGCGCTGGGCTATCGCGAGCACTGCCGGTTCGCCGAGCGCCTCGTCCACCGGCGCGGCTCGTCGCTGGATGGCATGATGGCGCCAATACGCCGGCTGTTCCCTGCCCGCAAGGAGCCCTGAGCGCTCCCACGCCCGAAGGAGCCCGAGATACCGATGCCTGTCACGCAGCTGCCCGCGCACGATGTCGCGGACCTGGCGCTCGCGGCCGAGGGCCGCCGCCGGATCGAGTGGGCCGAACGCGAGATGCCCGTCCTCCGACTGATCCGGCAGCGCTTCGAGCGCGAGCGACCTCTCGCCGGCATCCGGATCGCGGCGTGCCTCCATGTCACGACCGAGACGGCGAACCTGATGCGCACCCTCGCGGCCGGGGGCGCAGAGGTGGCGCTCGCGGCCTCGAACCCGCTCTCCACCAAGGACGACGTGGCGGCGGCGCTCGTGACCGACTACGGGATCTCGACGTTCGCCCGCCACGGCGCGGACCGGGACGGGTACTACGCGCACCTCAACGCGGTGGCGGACACGCATCCCGCGATCACCATGGACGACGGCTGCGACCTGGTGACGCTGCTCCACACGGAGCGGCCGGCCCAGGTTGGCGAGGTCGTCGCCGGAACGGAGGAGACCACCACCGGGGTCATCCGGCTCCGTGCGATGGCCGCCGACGGCGCGCTGGGTTACCCGGTGGTGGCGGTCAACGAGGCCCGCACGAAACACCTGTTCGACAACCGGTACGGGACCGGCCAGTCCGCCGTGGACGGCATCCTGCGCGCCACGAACATCCTGCTCGCGGGCCGCCACGTGGTGGTGGCCGGGTACGGCTGGGTGGGGCGGGGGATCGCCTCGCGGTTCCGCGGCATGGGCGCCCAGGTCGCGGTCACCGAGGTCGACCCGATCCCGGCCATCGAGGCGCTGATGGACGGCTTCGTGGTGATGTCGATGGCCGAGGCGGCACCGTGGGGCGAGGTCTTCATCACGGCCACCGGCGATCTCAACGTGATCCGCGAGGAGCACTTCCGGCTGATGCGCGACGGCGCGATCCTGGCCAACGCGGGGCACTTCGACGCGGAGATCCAGCTCCCGGCCCTCCGGCGGCTGGCCGACGGGCGCGTCCGCGAGGTGCGCCACGACGTCGACGAGTACGACCTGGGCGACCGGCGGATCCGGCTGGTGGTGGAGGGCCGCTTGGTCAACCTCGGAGCGGCCGAGGGTCACCCCGCGGCGGTGATGGACATGAGCTTCGCGAACCAGGCACTCGGGGTGGAGTACGTGGTCGCGCACCACGGCGAGCTGGGCCGGCAGGTCTACGCCGTGCCGGACGCGATCGACCGCGAGGTCGCCCGCCTGAAGCTGGACGCGCTGGGTGTCGGGATCGACGAGCTGACGCCCGAGCAACGGGCGTACCTCTCGTCGTGGAAGAGCGGCACGTAGGAGGGCGGGGGACATGGCAGGCGTCAGCATCCTCCAGGACTCCGGGTACCTCTTCACCTCCGAGTCGGTGACCGAGGGCCACCCCGACAAGCTCTGCGACCAGGTCAGCGACGCGATCCTGGACGCGATCCTTCACGACGACCCGGAGGCGCGCGTCGCCTGCGAGACGGCGACCACCAACGGTGTCGTGTTCGTGCTGGGCGAGATCACGACCACCACCTACGTGGAGTTCCAGAACGTCGTCCGCGACACCATCCGGCAGATCGGCTACACGGATGCCCGGTACGGCTTCGACTACCGGACCTGCGGCACGATGGTCTCGGTGCACGAGCAGTCGCCCGACATCAAGCGCGGCGTGGACGACGCGCTCGAGACGCGCGGCGGCGGCAGCGAGATCCACGACCAGGGGGCCGGCGACCAGGGCATGATGTTCGGCTTCGCCTGCCGGGAGACCCCCGAGCTGATGCCGCTCCCGATCGCGCTCGCGCACCGGCTCGCCCGGCGCCTCGCGGAGGTCCGCAAGGACGGCACGCTGCCCTACCTGCGCCCGGACGGCAAGACGCAGGTCACCGTCGAGTACGACCGCGGCGTGCCGAAGGCCGTGCGGACCGTGGTGGTCGCGGCGCAGCACGACGAGGAGGTCGCCACGGAGCGCCTCCGCGATGACGTCATGGAGTGCATCGTCTGCGAGATCATCCCGAAGGAGCTGCGCAGGCGCGACCCGGTCGTCCACGTGAATCCGACCGGCCGGTTCGTCATCGGCGGGCCGATGGGCGACGCGGGCCTCACCGGCCGCAAGATCATCGTCGACACCTACGGCGGCATGGCGCGCCACGGCGGCGGCGCGTTCAGCGGCAAGGATCCTTCGAAGGTGGACCGCTCCGCCTCGTACGCCGCCCGGTGGGTGGCCAAGAACGTGGTCGCCGCGGGCATCGCGGATCGCTTCGAGCTGGCGCTCAGCTACGCGATCGGCGTCGCGCACCCGGTCTCGATGGCGATCGAGACCTACGGCACCGGCCGGATCCCCGACCAGCGGATCCTCGAGCTCATCGGGGCCCACTTCGACCTGCGACCGGGGGCGATCATCCAGGCCCTGGACCTGCGCCGGCCCATCTACCGGCAGACTGCCGCGTACGGCCATTTCGGCCGCCCGGACCTCGACCTCCCGTGGGAGCGCACCGACCGGGCGGCGGCGCTGGCGCACGACGCGGGCCTGCCCGACCCCGACCCAGTCCCCGAGGCCTGAGCGGCGCCGCCGGCCGGCAGGGGTGATGCGCGACCGGATCGCGGCACGCTGAAGGGAGGGG
>DAIDTV010000247.1 GCA_027457005.1 Chloroflexota bacterium | reverse complement strand
TCCTCGACGCGATGCTCGTCTCGGGCGCCGGGCTGGGGGGCGAGAAGAGCGGGCACGTGATCATCGCGGAGCATGCCAATGCCGGCGACGGGATCGTCACCGCGCTCGAGGTGCTGGGGATCCTCGCCCGCCGCGGACGCCCGCTCTCCGAGCTTGCCGACCGGATCGTGCTGTACCCTCAGCAGCAGCGCAGCGTCCGGGTCCGCCACAAGGACCAGTGGGACGCGGACCCGGCGATCACGGCCGCGATCCGTGCCGCCGAGGCCGAGCTCGCCGACGGTGGCAGGGTGCTGGTACGGCCGTCGGGCACGGAGCCCGTGCTGCGCATCATGGTCGAGGGTGAGCACGAGGAGATCGTCACGACACTCGCGGACCGGCTCGCGGCGCTCGTCGCGGACCGTCTCAACCAGCCCGCCTGACCCGGGCACAGGAGGGCGCCACCATGTGCGGCATCGTCGGATACACCGGTCCCCGCGAGGCGGCGCCGATCCTGCTCGAGGGGCTCGCTCGCCTCGAGTACCGCGGCTACGACTCGGCAGGGATCGCCCTCGTCCGGAGCGACGGATCCCTCTTCATCGAGAAGCGGGCCGGCAAGCTGGGGACTCTCCTCACGGCGATCGGGGACAGCCCGCCGTCGTCGGGCGTCGGGCTCGCGCATACCCGGTGGGCCACCCACGGCCGGCCGAACGACCTGAACGCGCACCCGCACGTCGACTGCACGGGTGACATCGTCGTGATCCACAACGGGATCATCGAGAACTTCCGCGAGCTCCGGGACGGGCTGGAGGCGCGCGGCCACCGGCTGACGTCCGACACCGACACGGAGGCGCTGGCGCACCTCGTGGAGGAGGCGTACGCGGGAGACATCGGCGATGCCGTGCGGCAGGCGCTCGCGCGGGTCTCGGGGGCGTACGCCCTGGTGGTGCTCCACCGGCGCGAACCCGGACGGCTCATCGGCGCGCGCATGAACGTGCCGCTGATCGTGGGCGTGGGCAAGGGCGAGAACTTCGTCGCCTCGGACGTCGCGGCGGTGCTCGAGTACACCGACCAGGTCGTCTTCCTCGAGGAGGGCGACGTGGTGGACCTCGACAGCAGCTCCGTGCGGGTCACCGGACTCGACGGCGAGCCCCGCGAGCGAGCCGTCCACACCATCGACTGGAGCATCGAGGCGGCGGAGAAGGGGGGCTACCCCCACTTCATGCTGAAGGAGATGCACGAGCAGCCGGACGCGATCCGCGCGGCGATCACCGGCCGCCTGCGCGGCGATCGGCTCACCCTTGACGAGCTGGAGCCGATCCGCGAGGCGCTGGAGCGCGCCGACCGCGTGGAGTTCGTCGCGTGCGGGACGGCGGCCTACGCGAGCCAGGTGGGCGCGCACCTGGTGGAGCAGTGGGCCGGGATCCCCGCCCGCGTCACCGTCGGGTCGGAGTTCCGGTATGCGCCGCCGCCGCTCGACGGACGCACGCTGGTCGTCGCCGTGAGCCAGTCGGGCGAGACCGCCGACACGCTGGCCGCCACGCGGCTGGCCCGGGAGCGCGGCTGCCCGATCCTCGCCGTGACCAATACCGTGGGGTCGGCGCTGACCCGCGAGTCAGACGCGGTCTGCTTCCTCCAGGCGGGCCCGGAGGTGGCCGTGGCCGCCACGAAGACCTTCGTGGCGCAGGTGACCGTGCTCGTGATGATCGCCGCGGCCCTCGCCCGCTCGCGCGGGCGCCTGGACCCCGACCGCGAGCGTGAGCTGGCGACCGCGCTGCGCGCCTTGCCGTCGCAGGCCCGGCACGTGCTCGAGCTCGACGGCCGGGTGCGGGAGGCCGCGCGGCGCTACGTCAACAGCCGGGGGTTCATGTTCATCGGGCGGGGCGTGACCTATCCGGCCGCGATGGAGGGTGCCCTCAAGCTCAAGGAGGTCAGCTACACGCACGCCGAGGGCTACGCCGCCGGCGAGCTCAAGCACGGCCCCATCTCGCTGCTCGACATCGAGGTGCCCCTGGTGGCGGTCGCCACGCGCTCGTCGGTGCGGGAGAAGCTCGTCAGCAATGTCATGGAGGGTCGGGCCCGCGATGCGCTCGTGATCGTCGTCGCCACCGAGGGCGACGAGGAGATCCGGCGCTACGCGGACGACGTCTTCGCCGTCCCGGACACGCTCGAGGCGCTCAGCCCAATCCTGGCCGTCATCCCGCTTCAGCTGTTCGCGTACCACATGGCCGTGGCGCGGGGCACGGACGTGGATCAGCCGCGCAACCTGGCCAAGTCCGTGACGGTGGAGTAGGCGGGCGGCGTGGGCGAGGAGGCCATCACCGAGCTGGGGGTCGACATCATCCGGGTGTCGCGCATCCGCGAGACGCTCGAGCGCTTCGGGCAGCGGTTCGCGCTCCGGGTGCTGACTCCCGCCGAGGCCGCGTACGTGCGGACCAATGCCGAGCGCTTCGCCGGGCGCTGGGCGGCCAAGGAGGCGGTCAGCAAGGTCCTGGGCCTCGGCGTGCGCGGCGTGGGCTGGCGCGACATCGAGGTGGTGCGGCTTCCCACCGGCCAGCCCGCGGTGCGGCTTTCCGGCCGGGCGCGCTCGCGGGCCGAACAGCTCGGCATGGGCCGGATCTCCCTGTCGATCACCCACGAGCGCGAGTACGCGGTGGCCGTCGCCTCCGGCCTCCGGACCGCGGGCGGAGCGTTCCTGTTCCCGCCCGACATCGAGGAGCGGCTGGACGAGCGCGAGCGGCGGTTGCTCGGGCGCCTGGAGCGGATCCGATCGCTGGCGGGCGAGCTGCGCCGCGAGGACGAGGTCGGGGAGAGCCGAGCATGACCGACGATCGTCGCTCCACGCTGCAACTGCTCGACGACGACGCGGCGGCCGGCCTGCTCCCCAGGCGCGAGCCGCGGGCCCACAAGGGCGACAACGGGCGCGTCCTGCTGGTCGCGGGCTCGCTCGACTACGCCGGGGCCGGGCTCCTCGCGAGCCACGCGGCGGGGCGGGCCGGGGCCGGCCTCGTGACGCTCGCCGTGCCGGCCTCCCTCCAGCCCATCGTGGCGGGGCGGTACGTGGAGGTGATCACGATCGGCCTGCCCGAGACGGCGCCGTTCGAGGTGGACCCCGACGCGGCACTCGCCGCGCTGGAGGACGTGCCCCACGATGCGCTCGTGGTCGGGCCCGGCCTGCGCCGGTCGGACGCCACGGACGCCTTCGTGCGGGGGC
>DAIDTV010000246.1 GCA_027457005.1 Chloroflexota bacterium | reverse complement strand
CCGCACTGGGCGGCGCGGTGGCCCTCCCGCCCGCACCGGAAGCACTCAGCCACGCGGCACCGCCTGAAGGAGGAACGCGCCGTCTGGCTGCTTGCGGATCTTGGCGCGGAGGCCGCGCTTCCCGGCCGCCGTGCAGGCGACGGAGCGGAAGCCGATCTCTGTGATGTCGTAATCGCCGCGGGTGATTTCCCAGACGCGGCCGTTGAGCCAGTCATGCCAGGGGTATCTCTCGGTGCCGCCGCCGCTGCTGGCTTTCGGCAGTGATTCCAGTTCGGTCTGATTCGCCATGCGCGGACTATAGCACGGCGCATTACGTGCCGTCTACTACCTGTATGTGTGGTTGATGCCTGTCAGTGGTCTCCCGCATTTGTGAGCTTGATCAGCGCGGGTAATACCGGTCCAAGGTGAATGAGCGGAGCGAATTCGCCTTGGGGTGATCTTGACCTTGACGTTGCGGGGGGTCTCAGGGGTGGAGCGAAGCGCCCCCCTGCGGGTTAGTGCGCGGCATTGAAATCCCCCCCCCTGCGCTTCGCGGGGCGCGCCAACCTGATGTCCCTCTGACGGACGACGCACCCGCTCGCTAACGCGGGGGGCCAGAGGACTCGGGGAAAAACCAAAAGGGCACCCTGTCTATCTCGTCATCGAGATATCGGGTGCCTCATGGTATTCTCTCCTTGTCGGATGCCACTGACAAGTATGCCGCGGATGCAGGGTGTGGCGCAAGCCCCCAGATTCCGCGCCGGGCCGGCCCCTCTTTCCCCAGGGCCGGCCCGCACTGTCTAGCGGCGGCGGCAGAAAACCTTGGCCTCGAGCCGCGCCACCCGCCCGTCGATCGTCTCGCTGAACCTCTCCAGCTGCGTCGTCAGCGTCGCGAGCGCCTTGGTGTTGTCCCGCACGCTCAGGATGAACGTCCACAGGACCCGCAGCCCGGCGGCCAGCAGCGCCAGCACCGCCGTCACCGCCGTCACCTCCGCCCAGTTGGTGCCGCCCATCAGTACCACTCGCGATTCGACGGCTCGGCCCACCGGCCAGCGGGTGCCCCGTCCGGGGTGTAGATCCGCCTGCTGTCGGGCAGCTTCCCGAGGGCAGCCCGCGCCGTGTCGCCGCCCTTCACGACGCGGACCCGGATGGCGCGGCCGGCGGGGAGCACCCCGAGCGGGCCGACCGCGCGCCCCACCTCCACCTGCAGCGCCTGCCCGTTGCGGGGCGAGGTCCGCCGCTCGGAGCGCAGCCCGCCCGAGTCGGAGTACCAGCGGTGATGGTGGTACAGCGACCGCACGAACCCGCGCGCCCACCTCGAGCGGGCGTTCAGCCCGCCGCGCGGAACCGGGTCGGGCCCGTCGATGTCGATCCCCCTCGAGCGGGCCCACGCCCGGTGGCGGTCACCCGGCGCGGCCAGCCTGGTCCCCTGCCACCGCCCCGGGCTGGCGTAGGCGCGGGCGAGTAGCCGGCGCGCGCCGGAGTCCATCAGCTCCGACACCGGATCACGGCTGCGGCCTGCTGTCATGTGCCCATTGTGCCCGCCGTGATCAGGGGTATCATCGGGACCAGGCCGGCCGCGTCCCACCGCGCGGCCAGGCCCCAGATTCTCGCGGGAGGTTACGGGTGCCGAACCGCCGGACGATGGAACTGATGATCGTCGTCGTCGTGCTGCTGACGCCCGTCCTCGGGGCGGCCCGCGTGTGGGCGTCCAAGCACATCGCGACCACCAGCAACGACGCGACGGCCACCGCGGCCCGGGTCGCGCGCAGCCTCATCTAGGGGGGACGGGCAGGATGGCAGCTACGTCGGGGACGGTCGCGGGCCGGCCGCAGCCGCAGACCACAGCCGAGCCGGCGGGCGGCCCGTTCGTCCGGCACGCGCCGGATGGCCGGCGGGCGATGTACGTGGACACCCAGCAGTACGGCGGGTTCATGGGCCGGCCGATGGTGTCCTCGCCGGGCTGGAACAAGGGCTACCGGATGCTGGTCACGTCGGCGACGGGCGGCGGCATCAGCGGGGTGATCGCGGCGACCGCGGGCGGGCAGGACGCGCCCTGGTCGCTGGCGCAGCTGGTGCAGATGAAGGACGCGTTCGGCACGCAGCTGCTGACCGGCCCCGGGTTCGATATCGCCTACGCGGTGCCGAAGTACGGGGGCCAGTTCGGCCTTGACACGATGCGCGACCCGAAGAACTCGCCGCAGAACACGCCGATCACCGCCGCGTCGGGGGCGTTCCAGTTCGCGACCTACCTGCCGTTCGAGTTCGCGAAGGGCTACGGCGTCATCAGCGGGGCGAACGCCGCCTTGCTGCCGGTCCTGCAGATCAACCTGGCCCCGGTCGCGACCCTGTTCAGCACCCCGCCGTCGGTGCTGCCGACCCTGACCGAGACGGTGGACGCGGACTTCTACTGGCTGCCGAACGTGCCCGCGGACCCGCCCGGGATCGGCACCACGGAGCAGTGGATCTACCAGCCGTGCAACCCGACGATCCCGAGCGGGGCGTCGCAGCTGACGCAGCTGCCCCGGCTGGGCGGGTACCTGACGGGGCTGATCCTGGACCTGCGGGACTCGACCGGGGCCAGGGTGGATGGCTACCCGACCAGGCCGAAGCTGTACGTCGATGGCGTGCCGCTGCTGGACTCGCTGTTCAGCACGCTGCAGGAGGATCTGGCGATCGCGACCGGGATCGGCGCGGCGGCTGCGACCACGCAGACCGCGGCGGGCACGATCCCGGTGTCCCGGGACACCGGCCTGCTGTACATCAGCCGGAAGACCAGCCTGAGCCAGCGCGAGCTTGGCCTGCTGGACACGGGCGAGATCTTCCTCTCCACGAACCCGGGCACCCAGATCGAGGTCGGCGGGTACCCGTGGGGCGTGATCACGAACACCCCGGCGACGCTGAACGCGGTGGTCGGGCAGGTCGTGCCGTCCGGGGCGCTGGTCCGCGGCCTTCCGGAGGCGTGACATGCAGCTGCGCACCGGGCTGGGCGGCGGGTTCGCGCTGGCGGCGTGGCCGGGCGCGGGCGGGACCGCGACGAACGGGAACCCGGCGGGGCCGCGGACCGCGGCTCAGGCGGGGTTCGGTGTTACCGCCAGCTCGCAGGGCGGTCAGGTGACGGGGCACGCGAAGGGCGTGCTGTCGGTCGCGACGCTGGCCCTGATCGGGCTGGTGTGGATCTGGTACTCGCTGCCGCGCTAGGGAGGTTTCACGTGAATCGCAGCTGGGTGTGGGG
>DAIDTV010000245.1 GCA_027457005.1 Chloroflexota bacterium | reverse complement strand
GCGCGGGACCTGGCGGGCCTGTTCATGGCGATCGAGGACGGGGGCGCGGCGGCCATCACCCGGGTGCCCGAGAACAGCGTGGCCGCGATCGGGCGTGCGCTCGACGCGGGCGCACTGGCGATCGTCGTCCCGATGGTGAACACGGCGGAGGAGGCCGCGGCAGCGGTCGCGGCATGCCGCCACGGCGCCGCGGGCACGCGCTCGTACGGGCCGCTGCGCGCGCACGCGATGCCCGGACCGGCCGATCCGGCCGCCCCCGTGCGTGCCGCGAGCCGACGCCGGGCCTGGCGAACGTCGTGGCGATCGCCTCGACGCCCGGGGTCGACGCCCTGCTGGTGGGCCCCAACGACCTGGCGCTCTCGCTCGGGATGCCGGTCGACCCGTCCGCCCGCAGCGCAGGCGATCGGCGTCGGCATGCCGAGGCGCTCGATCTCGTTCGCGACACGTGCGCCTCGCGGGGGATCGCGGCCGGGATGTACTGCACCGACGGGGCCGCCGCCCGTACCTGCCTGGAGAGCGGCTTCCGCTTCGTCTCCGCCGCCACCGACGCCGTGATCCTGGCGCAGGGGGTGCGGAGCGAGATCCAGCGAGCGAGAGTGCCGGGGACGTAGGGCTCCGGCGAGGGCGCCCACGCCCAGGCCGGCACTATCCGCCGGGAGTGGCGTCGGTCGGAGGCTCGCCGCGCCCGGACGCGTCGATGACGCAGAACCGGTTGCCCTCCGGGTCCTCCAGGATCACGTAGTCGGCGTCGGCCGGACGCTTCTTCCACTCGACGCGGGACGCCCCGAGCCCGACGAGTCGGTCGACCTCGGCCGCCTGATCGTCCGCGTAAAGATCGAGGTGGATCCGCGGCGGCAGGTGCACCTCCGAACGGACGCGATCGAGGGAGACATTCGGTCCGCGTCCGCTGCGCGGCTGCAGCAGGGCGAAGTCGTCCGCCGGGAGGCGCGCGACGTAGTCCAGTGCAGCCGTCCAGAACGCCACCTGGCGCGGGAGGTTGTCGACGCGGATGACAATCGAACCAACACGGAGCACGGCGGCAGCATATCGACTCCCGCCGCGGGGCGCGTACCGTGGTGGCGTGGGCGAAGGCCGCCGGACTGCCGGCAGATCGTCCAGGACAGGAGCGACGTGATGAGGCGATCGTCCATCCTGCGGAGGGCGGCGTTGCCGGGTTGCGGCCTGCTCGCGGCGATCGGCGCCCTGTTCCTCTCTGTAAGCGCGTTCGCCGTCCTTGCTCCCTTCACCAGCGCGCAGATTCCCCCGTCGTGCACCGATGCCGTGTCGCACCTGCCCCCGAGCCGAACGGTCCGCGTGCCGGGCGTGGGGGACGGGACGCTGCTGGCCGGGGACGCGAACACGTCGGTCGTGGTCGTGGCCAGCTACGGTCGCAGTCCGTTTGAAGCCACCGCGTACGTCCTCGGCGGGGGACGCGAGCCGGTCGTCCGGAGCCTCCGCCTCAGCAGCGATGTCGTGACGGCGGCCGTGAGCGACGGCATCGTGTACCTGTTCAACGACAAGATCGGGTATCTGCTCGGCGGCTCGAACGGCGAGCCGCTGGGACGCCTGCTCGAATCGGACAACTACCGAGGGCTGTACACCTCCGGGGGCACTCGGTACCTGCAGATGGACGCCGAGATCTCCGCGCTGGGCCTCAACGGAAACTTCTTCTGGCATCGCACCGTGCGATTCGCCGGCATTGCCTACGGTTGCTACGTCGCTCCGCCGACGAGCTGATGAGGGTCATCCCGTTGGTGCAGGGCACCACGCCCTCCCGACGCGCGCGGGAGCAGCTCGAAGACGGGATGGCGCCGGGCGTCGGCGACGTACTCCTCGACCGCCTCGTCGATCCGGACCCCGAAGTAGCGCAGGATGCCGATCGGAGGGCGGGTAACTGGCCCGACCACGGCGCGCAGGAGCCGCGAGCTCTGGTACGGGACGAGGGCGTCGTGCAGGATGGCTCCCGCGGCCTCGGGAGCCAGCTCGACCGCGTCGACGCCGTCGGTGTGGCGGCCCTTCGTGACGACGGCCTGACCTGCGGCGCGGAGGTTCCGGACCCAGCCGACCTCGCCGAAGGACGCCTGCACGAACCGCCGATCCCCGAGCTGCAGCATCGCGACTGGCGCGGTGCGGGACCGCCCGCTCGATCGGCCCCGCACCGTGAGCAGCACGTTCGGCCCTCCCGGGAGACCCAGGCGGAGGTATCGCCGGAAGATGGGGTTGAGCATCCGGACGGCCCACGCGCCGTGCAGGAACACCATCGCGAACAGGGAGACGACGACGGCGCTGATGGCGTGGCGCATCGACTTATCCTAGGCGCGTTTGCCGGGGCGGCAGAATGTGTCAACCGCATGCAAGGGTGGCGCAATGAGCAGATCTCCTCTCGCGGACGCGTTCGCGCACCACGCGTGGGCGACGGTACGGCTGATCGACACCTGCCTCGAACTGAGCCCCGCCCAGCTCGAGACGGCGGTGCCCGGGACCTACGGCTCGATCGTGGATACGATGCGTCACCTCGTCGGGGCGGACTGCTCGTACCTGGCGACGGTGACCGGCGGGCGGGTCGCGAGGATCGACGAGGAGCGCATGGGCCTCCGCGAGCTTCGCACGGTGATGGTGGCGAACGGCACGTCCTGGTCCTCGGTCCTCGGCGAGGAACTGGACCCGGACACGGTCCTCGTCAGGCGCCGCGACGACGGGTCCGAGGTTCGTGCCCCGCTGGGCATCCGCCTCGCGCAGGCGCTGCACCATGGGACCGACCACCGCAGCCAGGTGTGCACGGCCCTGACGACGCTGGGCATCGAGCCGCCCTGGATCGACGCCTGGGCCTTCGCAGAGCACGACGGCCGCCTCGTGGAGACGCCACCTACGGCCTGACGTCACCAGCGCCCGCACTTGAGGTACATGCATGGCCGCACCAGCCAGCGTCGAGGCATACCTGGCCGCCGTCCCGGCGGAGTCGCGCGCGGCACTCGAGCTGCTGCGGGCGCAGATCCGCGCGGTCGCGCCGCACGCGACCGAGACGATCAGCTACCAGATGCCGGCCTTCCGGGATGGCGACCGGCTGCTCGTGTCGTACGCGGCGTTCCGCGACCACTGCAGCCTGTTCCCGATGAGCATGGCCGTCAGCGAGACCTTCCGCGACGAGCTGGGGACGTCGTGGAACGGCAAGGTGACCATCCACTTCCAGCCCGACGCGCCGCTGCCCCCTGCTC
>DAIDTV010000244.1 GCA_027457005.1 Chloroflexota bacterium | reverse complement strand
CGCCGATCGGCTTTCCCCCGACGTCGTGACGGCGGAAATGCTCGCCGGGCTGCTGGTCGAGGGCGACCACGACCTGGTCACCTGGGCCCTGCGGGTCGCCCTCGGGGGACGCGCGCGCGTGGACGTCTACGACACGCTGGTCCGCGATGCCATGCGGCTGGTCGGCGAAGGCTGGCACGAGGGTCGCTGGACGGTCAGCGAAGAGCATCGCGCGACCCAGACGCTCATGCGGGCCCTGGAGGACGTGGCACCGGAGCCGTCGCCGACCGACCGGATCGGGCCGACAGCCGTGCTGGCCACGGTGGAGGGCGAGCAGCACGCGATCGGCCTGATCCTGCTCGAGCACCTGCTGCGCGAGGACGGGTGGTCCGTCGCATACCTCGGCCAGAGCGTGCCGGTCGACGACCTGGTGCGGTACGTGGCGCGGGAGCGATGCGATCTGGTCGCCCTGAGCGCGGCCGTTCCAGAGCACCTCGGCCAGCTGGCCGACGCGGTCGCGGCCCTCCGGGCGATGCCCCGGCCCCCGGCCGTGATGGTCGGCGGACGCGCGCTCGGAGCGGCCGGCGCGGCGGGCATGGCCGGCATGGCGGGCGCGCCGGGTGAGGCCGGCGTCTCGGCGGCGGACCTGGGAGCCGACTGGGCGGGAGGCACGCTGCGCTCGGCGCAACGCTTCGCGGCGGACCTGCTGGCGCGGATTCCGCCCGCCGGAGCCGGGCCGGAGGTCAGACCGCGATCGCCTCGCGGTACTCGCCGTAGCACGCCCTGAACACGTCGCACATCTCGCCGAGGGTCGCGTAGGCGCTGGCGCACTCGATCAGCGCGGGCATGACGTTCGTGCCGGTCGAGCCGGGGCGCGACGCCACCTCGCGCAGCCGGGCGAGGGCGGACTCCACGGCGCGCGGGTCGCGCTCCCGCCGCACCCGCGCCAGGCGCGCCAAGTGCCGCTGCCTGCTCTCCTCGCTGACCTCGAGCAACGGGATCGTGAGCTGCTCGTCGGGGTCGGCATGCTCGTTCACGCCGATCACCCGGCGTTCCCCCGCGTCGAACTCCTGCTGGTAGCGGTACGCGGCGTCCGCGATCTCGCGCTGCGGGAACCCGGCCTCGATGGCCGCCGTCATCCCGCCCAGCGAGTCGATCTCCTCGAGGTACCGCCAGGCCTGCCGCTCGACCTCGTCGGTGAGCGATTCCACGTACCAGGAGCCACCCAGCGGGTCCACGGTGCTCGCGACGCCCGTCTCCGCCGCGATCACCTGCTGCTGGCGCAGCGCGAGCAGGGCCGCGTCGGCCGACGGGACCGCCCACGCCTCGTCGTACGCGTCGGTGTGCAGCGACTGCGCGCCCCCCAGGATCGCGGAGAGCGCCTGAACGGCGACCCGGGTCAGGTTGTTCAGCGGCTGCTGGGCGGTGAGCGAAACCCCGGCGGTCTGGGCATGGAAGCGCATCCAGGTGGACCGCTCGTTCTCCGCATGCCAGCGCTCGGTCATCAGTCGGTACCAGATGCGACGACCGGCGCGGTACTTGGCGATCTCCTCGAAGAAGTCGGAGTGGGCGTTGAAGAAGAAGCTCAGCCGAGGCGCGAACTCGTCCACCCGCAGGCCCCGGCGCAACGCCTCCTCCACGTAGGACGCGCCGTCGGCGATGGTGAAGGCCAGCTCCTGGACGGCCGTGGCGCCCGCCTCGCGGATGTGGTAGCCGCTGATCGAGATCGTGTTCCACTGCGGCAGCTCGCGGGTCCCGAACTCGATGGTGTCGGTGACCAGGCGCATCGAGGGCTCGACCGGGAACAGGAACTCCTTCTGGGCGATGTACTCCTTCAGGATGTCGTTCTGCGTGGTCCCCTCCAGGATCGCCCGGGGGAAGCCGCGCTTCTCGGCCGCAGCGATGTACATGGCCCAGATCGGCGCGGCGGGCGCGTTGATCGTCATCGACGTCGAGATGCGGTCGAGCGGGATGCCGTCGAGCAGGATCTCCATGTCCGCCAGCGAGCTGACCGCCACGCCGCAGGTACCGAACTCGCCCTCAGCCTGCGGATCATCCGTGTCGTAGCCGTACAGGGTGGGCATGTCGTACGCGATCGACAGGCCGGTCTGGCCGGCGTCCAGCAGCTGGTGGAACCGGGCGTTGGTGTCCTCGGCGGACCCGAACCCGGCGAACATCCGCATGGTCCACAGGCGGCCCCGGTACCCGGTCACGTGGATCCCGCGGGTGAACGGCGGCTCGCCCGGGAACCCGACCGTCTCCAGGGGATCCCGTCCGCCCAGGTCGAGTGGCGTGTACAGGCGGCGCACCTCGATATCGCCGAGGGTCCGGAAGCGGGAGCGTCGCTCGGGGTTGCGCCCCAGCGTGGGGTCGAGCCGCTCGCGCTCCCAGCGTTCCCGCGCCGTGCGCCAGGCCTCGTCCATGCGGGCGACTGTAGCACGAGCGGGGACGCCGGCACGGCGGTCGCGAGCCACGCGCGAGCATCCCGGCGAGGGGCGGCCGTGGCCCTCGCGGGACGCGTGAGCGGAGAGGCCTGGCACGAGCGCGAAGTGCAGACGGATGCGAGAATCGCGCCCGTGCCGACTCGTTCCCACCGTGCGATCACGCTGCTTGCGGCCGTCCTGCTCGGCTTCCCCCTCGTCACCGCCTGTTCGGCGAGCGCGAGTCCGAACCCGTCCGGCGCGTGCAACGGCGCCGACGAGCAGAGCGCCCCGGGCTTCTACCCCGAGCTCGAGCGGCTCCTCCCGACGCAGGTCGGCGGGCAGAAGACCACCAGTGTCCGGAGCGGCCGCTACTGCTCCGCGCAGACACTCGGATCCCTGGAGAAGGACGGGATCCACGAGCTGCAGTTCGCCGGAGCCGCGCTGCCGGACCCGCAGAACAAGTCCGCCGGTCTTGCGGTGGTGGTCTACCGGGCGGCCGGCATGACGCTCAACCAGCTCGCCGACGCACAGGCGAACGGGGCGGGCAACACGCAGGGTGCAGCGGGCGTCACGGCCCAGCGCACCACGATGTCCGGGCACTCCGGGATCCGGATCGACGTCACCGTCCAGTCCGGGCCCGAGATGATGTTCTTCTGGCCGACGACGCGTCCGGGCACGTTCGACGCGGTCACGGGCATCGGGGCCAGCGAGACCCAGATCAAGACGTCCGTGGCGGCGTTCGGAACGGCGCCGGCGGCGAGCTCTGCGGGAGGCGCATCGGCGCCCTCCTCCTCTCCCGGATCCACCTCAGGAGCGGCAC
>DAIDTV010000243.1 GCA_027457005.1 Chloroflexota bacterium | reverse complement strand
GTACCGGGCGTTGATCACGCCGACCGACCAGCCCGTGGCCTCCAGCGCGTCGGCCACGGCCAGCGCGCGCATCACGATGGGGCCGAAGCCCACGAACAGGAGGTCGTGCCCCTCGCGGAGCAGCTCAGCCTCCCCGACCGGGATGGCAGTGGGCTGCACCGCCGGCAGGTCCAGGCCCGGATCCCGCGGGTAATGCAGGGCGAACGGGTGCGGCTGCGCGAAGGCAGTGCGGAGCAGCCGGCGCAGCTCCTGCTCGTCCTTGGGCGAG
Source organism: Chloroflexota bacterium (assembly GCA_027457005.1). Classification (GTDB taxonomy): domain Bacteria; phylum Chloroflexota; class Limnocylindria; order Limnocylindrales; family CSP1-4; genus JAJYNJ01. The sequence continues at coordinate 2,962 of DAIDTV010000243.1, read as the reverse complement.
GCGATGACCAGGTTCGGCAGCTGCCGCTGGGCCGGGAGCGTGAACATGCCCTGGTGGCTGGTGCCGTCCTCGCCGACCAGGCCGGCCCGGTCCACGCCGATCACCACCGGCTGGTCGTTCTGGCACACGTCGTGCACCGTCTGGTCGAACGCGCGCTGCAGGAACGTCGAGTAGATCGCGACCACGGGCACGGCCCCGCGCGTCGCCAGGCCCGCGGCGAACGTCACCGCGTGCTGCTCGCAGATCCCGACGTCGAAGAGGCGCTCCGGGATCGCCTTCGCGAAGATATCGAGCCCGGTGCCCTCCGACATCGCCGCCGTGATCGCGACCACGCGGGGATCAGCGGCGGCGATCTCCAGCAGCTCCTGCGCCATGACCGAGGTGTAGGTGGGGGGCTTGCGGGCGGCGGCAGCGGCCTGGGCGACCGAAAGTGTCGCGTCGCCGTCTCCGTTCGGCCGGTCCACCGGCGGCCGGGTGGTCACACCGGGGACGTCCATCGGTGGGAGGGCCGCGCCGTGGAAGCCGACCTGGTCGGCCTCGGCCGGCTCGTACCCGTGCCCCTTCTGGGTGCGCACGTGGACGAGCACGGGGCCCTCCAGGCGCAGCGCCCGCCGGAGCGTGGACGTGAGCACGCCGAGGTCGTGGCCGGGCACCACCCCGATGTAGGTGATGCCCAGGTCCTCGAACAGGTGGCCCGGCTGCTGCGCGAAGTTCACGACCGACTTGCGCGCCCTCCGGGACAGCTCGACGGCGGCCGACCCGACGATCGGCATGTGCTCGAGGAAGGCGTCGTAGCCGGCCTTGGTGGTCTGCCAGGCCTGGGACAGCTTGATCGCGCTGAGGTAGTTTGAGAGCGCCCCGACGGTCGGCGAGATGCTCATCTCGTTGTCGTTCAGGACGATCAGCAGGTTCATCTGCCGCTGCCCGATGTCGTTCAGCGCCTCGAGCGCCAGGCCGCTCATCAGGGCCGCGTCCCCGACCACCGCCACGATCCGCTCGTGCGTGCCGCGCAGGTCGCGCGCCGCGGCCAGACCCTGCGCGACCGAGAGCCCCGTGCCGGCATGGCCGCCATCCATGACGTCGTGCTCGCTCTCGCTTCGCCGCGGGAACCCGCCGATCCCGCCCAGCTGGCGCAGCGTGGGGAACCGTTCCAGCCGGCCGGTCAGCAGCTTGTGCGGATAGGCCTGGTGGCCGGTGTCCCACACGATCCGGTCGCGAGGCGACTCGAGGAGCCGGTGGAGCACCACCGTGAGCTCGACCACGCCGAGGGAGCTGCCGAGGTGGCCGCCGGTGACGGCGACGGTCTCGACGATCGTGCGGCGTATCTCCTCACAGAGGGTCTGGAGCTGATCGTCGTCGAGGGCGCGGAGATCGTGCGGCCCCGTCAGCGACGCGAGGATCGACACTGCGTCCTCCGGGAAGATGACATCGCGGGATTCTACGCGCTCGGCGTCCCCTCGTCGTCCGCGTCGTCGGGTGCGAGGTCGATTGCACGGAGGACGCCTCCGGCCTCCTCGACCAGCCGCCGGACGCGCAGCTCCGCATCGTCGAGCAGCCGCGCACACTGCGCGTGCAGCGCCACGCCCCGCTCGTACAGCGCGATCGACGTCTCGAGCGGCAGGCCGCCGGCCTCGAGCCGGCCCACCACCTCACCGAGTTCCGCGAGGGCGGCGTCGAAGGTGAGCGCGGTGATCGTCTCTCCCGCGGTGATCGTCTCCTCGGGGGCGGGGCCGGTCTCCATCAGGCCGAGTCTCGCACGTTGAGCACGGTCACGTCCAACGCGCCCCGTGCCAGCCTGACGTCGAGGGGATCGCCGGCCGCGGCGTCCGCCGCGTCGGGCAGCCCGCGGCCGTCCGGACGCCGCACCAGCGCGTAGCCGCGCTCCAGCGTGGCGTACGGCGACAGCGCCGCGAGCCCGGCGGCGGCGCCCGCCAGGTCGGCGCGGGACCGGGCCAGCCTGCCGCGCGCCAGGAGCGGGAGCCGGTCCATCGCCCTGTCCAGTCGCGCACGGTCCGAAGCGAGCCGTGCCTCCACCGCCCGCCGGCCCCGGTCGAGCAGGTCGCCCGCGTGCTGGCACTCTCCCGCCAGCACGGCGGCGGGATGCAGGCGTGCGAGCGCCCGCCGCTCGGCCTCGAGCGCGGCGCGCGGCGCCGCCATGGAGCGCGCGGCGGCCCCGTCCAGGCGCGTGCGGGCCGCCCGGAGCCCGGCGCGGACCTCGACCAGCGACGGCACCACGAGCTCGGCGGCCGCGGACGGGGTGGGGGCGCGCACGTCGGCCGCGAAGTCCACGAGCGTCACGTCCGTCTCGTGTCCGACGCCGGTCACCACCGGGATCGGCGACGCGGAGACCGCGCGCACCACTCGTTCGTCGTTGAACGCCCAGAGGTCCTGGAGCGATCCGCCGCCTCGGGCGAGGATCAGCACGTCGGGCGGCGTGCCGGTGACCGGGTCCACCCAGCGGGCGAGGCGGTCCAGCGCCGTCACGATGGTCCCGGGCGCAGCATCGCCCTGCACCAGGCAGGGCGACAGCACCACCCGAACCACCGGCCAGCGGCGGCGGAGCACGTGGAGGATGTCGTGCAGGACCGCGCCGGAGGCGCTGGTAGCGACCCCGATGAGGTGGGGCGATGCCGGCAGGGGCCGGCGGCGGGCGGGGTCGAACAGTCCCTCGGCCGCCAGCTTCGCCTTGAGGGCCTCGAAGCGCAGGGCCAGGTCGCCGAAGCCGGCCGGCTGGAGCGACTCCACGTAGAGCTGGTACGTGCCGGCCGCGTCGTAGACGTCCAGGCGCCCGTGGACCACCACCCGCAGGCCCGTGCGAGGCTCGAACGGGCTGGCCGTTCGCTGGGCACGGAAGAAGACGCAGGCGAGCTGGGCGCGGCCGTCGCGGAGCGCGAAGTAGCAGTGCCCCGCCGCGCTGATCGTCACCTGGCCCACCTCGCCCTCGACCCACAGGTCGCGGCAC
>DAIDTV010000242.1 GCA_027457005.1 Chloroflexota bacterium | reverse complement strand
GCGGGGACGGCAGAGCCACCCGGGACGAAGGGATCGGTCGACTTGGGGCCCACGACCATGAAGGGGATCGCCGGGTCGGCGTTCTGGCCGTTCGGGTTGCCGGCCATGATCGTGAAGTCCTCGAACATCTGCGTCCAGTCGCCGCGGGAGAAGTTGCCGCCCGTGCCGCCGCCCGGCTGGAAGAACCAGTGGTCGAAGTCTTCGGTGTGCGCGAACGTCTCCCAGAGCGGGTAGAGGTTGGGCGCGTACTTGGTGCAGCTTGGGTTGGAGGCCGGGCAGAAGCCGCCCAGCTTGAACTGCTCGATGTCCCAGGTCAGCCACGTCAGATCGCTCAGGCCGCCCAGCGGACCGAGAGCGTCGAACTGATCCCAGTGGCGCAGGCCCATGAGGGCCGCCCCGCCGCCACCCATCGAGATGCCAATCATCGCGCGGTGGGTGAGGTGTCGGGAGTACGAGACCGTCCCAGCGTTCGCCAGGACCGCGGCCTGGTAGGTGCCGAACCAGGGCGCCTCGAACTGCAGGACCCAGTCGTGGTCGGGCTGCTCGATGAACTGCGGGTTGGCCACGGGGATGGCGCGGCCCTTGTGGGCCATGACCCCGCTGTAGATGACGGCGAGGTGCCGCATGCGCGCGGCGGTGGGCATGGCGGCAGGGTTGACGGGGATGGTGAACTGCAGCTCGCGCTTGAGCGAGTGCGTGTTCCACGACGGATCCTGGGGCTGGAACGTGACGGCCGGGCCGAGCTTGAGGTAGGCGCCGCCGGGCGGGAGGATGTCGGCGCCGTTGCAAGCGATGCCGGCCTCGAAGGGCGTGATCGCCAGCTCGTCGGTGCGCTGGAAGGCGCCGATGGGCACCGTCAACGACGCGTTGGCGAGGCCGCCGTTGCCTTTGAGCGCGACCTTGCTCGCCGACAGCTGTGTGCCCGCCGACACCGCCACGCCGTCGCTGCCGGCGCACGTCGGCAGGGTCGCGGGACGCACCTCGATGGGGAGCGTGCCCGCCCAGTGGGCGTTCGCCGGGTCGCCGGAGAAGCCGGTCGACGTGTTGGCGGGACGAGGCGGCAGGGTGACCGTGAGCTTGGTGGTGCCGACCGCCGTGGACGTCGACTTCTCGGCCACGACGTTGAAGTCGTACGTGGGGTGCCGCAGGTCGAAGTTGGCCGACTGCGGCGCGGAGACGAGCGAATCGTCGTCCAGGGTGAACGTGGCCGTCTCGGGCTCGCAGAGGTCCGGATCGATGATGACGCGCACCGGCCGCTGCTCGCCCGGGGCGAGCACGATCGATTCGGGATCGAAGTGGATGACGACCTGCGGCGCAACCGAGGGGTCGCACGACTCGCCGGGGTTCAGCGGGGGCGCGAACAGTCCCGCATCGGAGGTCGAGGGGGACGAGGTACTACACCCGCCGGCGAGCGCGAGGGCCACCCAGGTGAATCGCAAGGGGCGCTTCATGAGGTAAGGCACTGTACCGCTGCGCAAGCACGCCAACGTCTCATCTGCGACGCGCAATCAAGGGAGACGGGCGCCCTGGCGTGGCTGCGGGACAAAAGAAAAGTGCCCGCGCAGAGGGGCCGGGGGGGCAGCCTCACTCCGCACGGGCGCCGGCCCTGCGTGCAGTCACCATGCCATGGCCAGCTGTGCGGGAAAAAGGCGCCGGCGGTCCGCGCCAGGGGCGACGAGGCTGTGCAAGGTTGAAAGGTTGAAAGGCGCGCCTCTGCACGACCGCGCAGCCTATTCACGAAGAGTCGAGCAGCGCAGCCCGTATCGCGCGCTCGCGGTCGCCACGCTCGCCTCGACCGAGCGGGAGTCGACGCGCGCGACTGCGCGCCTGGAGAGAGCGTCTGCGGCGTGGGGGTCGCGCGCGGCGGAGCCCGTCACGCGCTCCAGGCAGGCACCGGCGTGGGATACGCGGACGCGCACGGCCGCCGACTGCAGGTTCGCACTCCACGTCGGTCCGACGCGCACCCTCACGGAGCCGGTGTAGGGCAGATCGACCAGCCAGCCCGAGTCGTCACCGGTGCAGACAACTGTGGCGACATCGGACAGGTCGACGGGAGCCAGCGGCTCGGGGTCGAGGACGGCGCCGGACTCGAGGTCGACGGGGGCGACCCATCGGGACGGGGCGACGCGATCGAGCCCTGGCTGGCCGTCGACGATCAGTCCGACCGCTCCGCCGGCGGTCCGGTGCGCGAGATGGACGGCGGGCGACGAGTCGCCGCCGAGTCGCGGCAGGCGAGCGATCTCCCGCGCGGCGCCACCCTCGAGCGCCCACACCACCGTGGCGGGCCGTTCGGTCCCCGACTGCGCGGTGGCCAGGTACCAGCGCCCGGCAACGCGCGTGGCGCCCTGCACGTCGGCGAAGGGCTCGCCCGTCGGCCTGCGCTGCTCCAGGGGCGCGCGGTCTGCCTCGAGCGCCAGCACGTCGAAGCCCCGAGGGCCCGATGAGCGCCGCACCACGAGAAGGCCGTGGTCGGGCTCGTCGGAGGGCAGCATGCTCCAGGCGCTGGCCGTTCCCGGCATCAGCCCGAGGAAGCGCGCCGCGGCGTCGGGGGAACCCCACGGCGCGGGCACGGTCGCCGAGGCGCGTGCGTCGGGCCATCCGCCCCACGGCCATAGCCACGCGACCCTCCACCTGCCGCCCGTGTCCCAGGCGCCCGCGCGCGGCCCCCACGCGTAAACCTTGGTCTGGCCGCGCAACAGCGCCGCGCGGTCCATCCCGGACGTGTCGAGCTGCAGCCCGCACTCGTCGGGCGACAGTGCAGGCCCGGGGCGACCCTGGAAGAAGCCGAGGTCGGGCGCGCAGGGAATGGTGGGCGTGACGCCCGCCATCCAGCCACGGGGCGAGAGCACGGGTCCGATCGTCGCGGGCCGCGCCGGTCGCGGGGCCGTTCGTGCAGGAGCAACGGGGGACGGGCCGGCGGTTGGCACGCACGTCAGGGTGAGCGGCGGCATGTCCCGAGAGGGTGGGCGCGGCGCCGGCGATGGCTCCTTGGGCGCCTCGACGGGCTCGGGGGCGCCCCAGCCCACGCGCATCCATCCCGCCGCGAGACAGCCGACGGGACCGCAGGCGCGCTCGAGAACACCCCCGTGCGTCGAGATGACGTCGGGGACGGCCAGCTCCTTGTGCCAGGTCATCCCGCCGTCCGTCGTCTCGAAGCCGCCGCGCGACGCCGTCCAGCCGAAGCCCCAGCGCCCGGAGACGAACGGCGACCCCGCGTCGCTCAGGTGCTCG
>DAIDTV010000241.1 GCA_027457005.1 Chloroflexota bacterium | reverse complement strand
GTCTCGTACTGGATCACCCCGCCGCTCTCCTCCTCGACCGCCGCCACCTGCGCGGCCCAGATCGGCTGCTCGTCGCCTGATCTCGGACGGCGCGTCGCCAGGAGGGCACCGATGTCGGGCGCGAACTCCGTCTCCACGAACAGGTTCTGGAAGGCAGGATGCGCGACATCGGCCGCCTGCGGCGCGAGCGCGATCTCCGCGTACGACGTCAGCTCGATCTCGCGGGCGTGCGAGCCGAGATTGGTGAGTGACACACGGCGGATCTCCGCGTCGTGCTCTGCCGACACAAGGAGGGTCAGGCCGGTCTCGATGGAGCCGTCGCGACGGGAGAACTCGGCGCGATCCTCCGAGTAGGTGACCTCGTAGCTGTCAGCCTCCACCCCGCTCGGCTGATGGCCGGCCGACCACACCGCGCCGGTGTGCGTGTCGCGCATGAAGATGTAGCTGCCCCACGGGTCACGGGTCACGTCCTCGCGCCAGCGGGTCACCGCCACGTCGCGCCAGCGGCTGTACCCGGATCCCGCGGTGGTGACCATGACCGCGTACCGCCCATTGGAGAGCACGTGCGTCCGCGGGATCGCATCGTGGGGCGAGGTGAATCGACGGAGGACCGGCGGCACGAGGTCGCGCACGTCCGCGGCGCTGCGCACCTCCTCGGCCCGCGGCCGCGCCACGAGCACGTCGCGCGGTATCCGCTCCTGGAGCAGCAACTCCGTCGCCTCGACCATCGGGTCGGCATGGAAGCGCTCGACCATCGAGCCGTTGTTGACGACGTTGCCGAGCGCCACCAGCGCCATGCCCTGGTGGTGCGCCATGTAGCTCTTCACGATCGCGACCGACGCGCCCTCGGGAAGCCGGCGCGCCGTGTAGTCGAGCGCCTCCCGAAAGCCGTACTGCCCTGCCGCTCCGGCGCTGCGCAACCGGGCGAAGTTCCGGATCGCGGCCTCGGGCTGGACCATTGCCCCGAGCGCGGTCGCGTACGGGGCCACGACGACATCCTCCCCCAGGCCGCGCTTCAGACCGAGGCCGGGCACGCCGAAGCTCGAGTACTGGTAGCGCTGCTCGAGGTCCCGCGCGTTGAAGGCCGACTCGGAGATTCCCCAGGGCACTCCGAGCTCGGCCGCGTAGCTCATCTGGCGGGCCACGACCAGCCGGTACGTGTGGTCGAGCAGGCTGAGGGCGGGTGCGCGCATCACGAGGGCGGGCATCAGGTACTCGAACATCGACCCGGACCACGAGATCAGGGCGGATCCACGGCCGACGGGCGTCAGCGCGCGGCCCAGCCGGAACCAGTGGTCGGTGGCGACATCCCCCTTGGCAATCGCGACGAAGCTGGCGAGGCGGGCCTCGGAGGCGAGCAGGTCGTAGTAGCTCGGATCCAGCGTGCCGTCCCGGACCCGGAACCCGATCGAGAGCAGCTTGCGGGTCGGGTCGAACAGGAAGCTGAAATCCATCTCCCGGACCAGCTGCTGGGCCTGGTCGGCGATCGCCCGGAGTCGCCGCATGAGCATCGCGGCGGCCGGCGATCCATCGCCGGCCTCGGGAACCGGCGGATCGGACAGCTCGGCGATGGTAGGGAAGGCGGCCATCCGCACGGAGGGCTCGAGCAGCGCGAGATCTCGAACATGGCTGGTCACGGTCAGCCGGGTCGCCTCGGCCCAGGTCACCAGCTCGTTCTCCGCACCCTCGTCGCGCTCGGCGGTGAAGGCTGCGGCAACGTCCGACAGCGTCCGGGAGTACGCGGACAGCTCGCCCAGGCGGGCCGCCCAGGCGTCGGGTGCCGCGGGGACCAGGGGGGTGGCTCCGGCGGGCAGGTCGAGCGCCTCGTCGAGGTGCCGCCGGGTGACCGTCTGGCTTCTCCGGGCGCCGGCGATCGTGCCGGCAGCCTCCCCGGCCAGCGTGATCGCGTCGCCGATCCCGGCCAGTGCGGCGGCGACGGGGAGCGGCTGGTCGATCATCTGGCGACAGGCGCTGGACAGCGCGAGCAGGTGGCCGGCGAGGTTGCCGCTGTCGACCGACGACACGTAGGCCGGCTCGAGGCGGCCCAGGCTGCGCGTGTCGTACCAGTTGTACAGGTGCCCGCGGAACCGTTCGAGCCCGCCGATGGTCGCGAGCGTCGCCTCCAGGCGTTCCACCATCTCGAGCGTCCCGATCCAGCCGAAGTCGCGGGCCGTCACGGTCGCCAGCAGGTACACCCCGATGTTCGTCGGGGACGTGCGATGTGCGACGAGCGGACCGGGATCGTCCTGGAAGTTGTCCGGCGGCAGCGCATGGTCCTCGGGGCCGACGAAGGTCTCGAAGAAGCGCCAGGTCCGGCGGGCGGTCCGGCGGAGTGTCCCGACGTCGGCGGCCGAGAGCTGCGCCGCGGCCGACTCGGGGGGTGGCAGACTGACCCGTCGGGCCACGAGGGGCGAGAGCAGCCACAGCACGACGAACGGCGCGGCGATCCAGCCGGCGCCCGGCTTCACGGCGAGGACGAGGACCGCGGTGGCGGCCGCGATCGCGACGGCGCCGGCCATCCGCCGGTAGAACCCGGCGACGGCGAGGTCGTGGCTGGCCTTGGCCTGCGCGGCGGTCGTCCATTCGAGAAGGTTCCGCCGGGTCACGTACAGCCGCGCCAGGGTTCGCAGGATCGCGTCGGCCATCAGCCACGCCTGGTGCGCGAGGAACGTGAACGCGAGGCCCACCTGGGCCGCGGCGAGGGCGACGTCCGCCCCCACGGCTCGCAGATGGCTGCGCTTGGAGATGCCCTGCCGTCGCGGCAACAGCCCCGGCAGGACGGGCAGCGAGGCGGGGACGATCACCGAAGCCAGGACGAACGCGGTCCACGGGCCGGCCGGGATGGAGGGGAGCGTCCAGGCGGCGACGAGCGTTGCCAGCGCGAGCGGCGCGGACATCGTCCGGCGCAGGTTGTCGACCATCTTCCACCGGGCGATGCCGGGCATGGAGCTCCGGCTCCGCCGGCCCGTGGCGTCACGCGCGCGGCCGAGGATCCAGGGCAGGAGTTGCCAGTCACCCCGCGCCCAGCGGTGCTGGCGGGCCGCCGAGACCAGGTAGTTCGAAGGGAACTCATCGAAGAGCTCGACGTCGGTCACCAGTCCGGCCCGGGCGAAGACGCCTTCGAACAGGTCGTGGCTCAGGAGCGCGTTCTCGGGTACCCGGCCCTCCATGGCCGCGTCGAAGGCGTTGAGGTCGTAGATCCCCTTGCCGGTGAAGCTCCCCTCCCGGAACAGGTCCTGGTAGACGTCGGAGA
>DAIDTV010000240.1:656-3276 GCA_027457005.1 Chloroflexota bacterium | reverse complement strand
AGGCGATGGCGGCGGCCGCCAGCGCCAGGGCGCCCAGCGCCACGATCGTGGATCCCGGGAGTGATGTGCGTCGCATGTGGTCGTCCTCCGAGTGGCCCTGCAGCAGGTGATTGGCCTCCGGTGGCCCGGAGTATGGCCCCGTGCCGACCGCTTGACGCTTCCGCGTGCCGCGCGGTTCCCCGGACGCCGGTGCTTCCGATCGGCCCTTCCGCCGGGGGCGCCGCGCGATATCGTTGGGGCCGGCGCCCGTTCGCCCGGAGACCGGCGCCCGTTCGCCCGGAAAGAGGCACAAAAGAGGCACACGTGCTGGACCTCGGCCACCAGATCGACCAGCTGCGCCAGGTGCTCCCGCTGGTCCTTCCGCTGGTGGTGCTGCAGCTGGCGCTCCTGCTGCTGGCGATCGTGGATCTCTTCCGCGAGGAGCGGAAGGTGCGGTTCGTGGGCAAGCCCATCTGGGCACTCATCATCGTCTTCGTGAACATCGTGGGGCCCCTCGCCTACTTCTTCGTCGGGCGGGAGGACGCGTGACGCCGGGCGCAGGCGCAGCCGGTTGGCCGGGCATGGCCGCCCCGCCCGACGTGCCGGCCGCGGGGTCCACGGCCCCGGCTTCCGCGATCCGCACCCAGGACCTCGGCAAGCGGTTCGGCTCGGTCAACGCGCTCAAGCACCTGGACCTCGAAGTCCCCGCCGGGAGCATCTTCGGGTTCCTGGGCCCCAACGGCGCCGGCAAGACCACCACCCTGCGCCTCCTGACCGGCCTCGCCCGGCCCACCACGGGGACCGCCACGGTCGATGGGATCGCGATCGGTTCGGCCGACGGCCGCCTCCAGCGACGGATCGGCTACCTCGACCAGGACCCGCGCTTCTACGGCTGGATGCGCGGCGGCGAGCTGCTCGAGATGGTCGCGCGACTGCACGGGATGGACGGCGGCGACGCGCGGCGGCGCGTCGGAGAGGTCCTGGAGGTCGTCGGGCTGGCCGACGTGGCACGCCGGCGGATCGGGACGTATTCGGGCGGGATGCGCCAGCGTCTCGGGATCGGGCAGGCGATCGTCAACCGGCCCGCCGTGCTGTTCCTCGACGAGCCGGTCAGCTCGCTCGACCCCGAGGGGCGCCGGGACCTCCTCGAGATCATCGAGCGGCTGCGCGGCACGGCCACCGTGGTGCTCTCCACCCACATCCTCACGGACGTCGAGCGGGTCTGCGACCGCGTCGCGATCCTGAACTACGGCAGCCTGGTGATCGAGGCGCCGATCAACGACCTGCTCGAGCGCTACGCGCTGCCGGTGTACCGGGTCGACCCGGAGCCCGGGCAGCCGGACGCCATCGACCGCCTGACCGCCGCGCTGCGCGACCAGCCGTGGGTCCGCGAGCTGCGCGTCGAGCACGGCCTGCTCCGCGTCTTCGTCCGCGACCCCGCGGTTGCCGGGCCGGCGCTGCTCCCGGTCCTCGCCGGGACGGGGGTGACCCTGGCCGGATTCGAGCGCGCGCGGCCGTCGCTGGAGGACGTGTTCCTCCACCTCGTCGCGAACGGCGCGCGGGCCACCGACGGGCTCCCGACGGCCCAGCCGCCGACGGGCCAGTCGCCCTCCGGCCGCGAGGCGCCGCCCCAGTTCCCGTCCTCGTGGCCCGAGAAACCCCGGCAATGAGCGGCTTCGGGCTGCTGCTCCGCAAGGAGCTGCTCGAACAGACCCGCACCATGCGCCTGTACGTCGTGGCGATCGTCTTCGCGCTGTTCGCGATCATCTCGCCGCTCACCGCGAAGTACCTTCCGGACATCGTCAAGGCGCTTGCCGGGAGCCAGCTCTCGCTGGTCGGCCTGATCCCCACCCCGACCACCGCCGACGCCGTGGACCAGTTCCTGAAGAACCTGACCCAGTTCGGGGCGCTGGCGGCGATCCTGCTCGCGATGGGCACGGTCGCCACCGAGAAGGAACGGGGCACGGCGGCGTTCGTCCTGACCAAGCCGGTCTCGCGGGCCGCGTTCCTCGCTGCCAAGCTCGTGGCGATCGCCACCGACCTGCTGGTGGCCACCGCCGTCGCAGGGGTCCTCGGCTACTACTACACGGCCGTGCTGTTCGAGTCGTTGCCCGTGGGCGGGTATGCGGCCATGTGCGCGCTGCTCTGGCTGAGCCTGGTGGTCTACGCGGCGCTCACGTTCCTGGGCAGCACGCTGACCAGCTCGGCCGCCGCCGGCGCAGGGATCGGCATCGTGTTCCTGGTCGTCACCGGGATCGTCTCGGCACTGCCGACCGTGGGGCAATACATGCCCGAATCGCTTGCCGTGCGAGCCCGCGCTCTGGCGCTCGGTCTGCCCTCCGGCACCGTCGCCGCCCCGGTTGCCGTCAGCGTGGCGATCGTGCTGGCCGCTGCCCTACTGGCCTGGTTGTCGTTCCGCCGCCAGGAGTTGTGACGCCCGGGCCCCGGCCCTCGGTCAGTGCTGCCCGTCGCGCTGGTTTCGCACGTCATCTGAACAGCATGGGAGCCTGGAGCCGGCGTCCGCGGGGAAGACGGTCGCTGCCTTCGAGAGCCGCCCCCGGGCAGGGCGTGCGCGTGCAATGCCCAGGGCCGCCTGCCCGGATATGCTGTTGGCCCATGAGACTTCCCCTCCGAGCGGCCA
>DAIDTV010000240.1:0-646 GCA_027457005.1 Chloroflexota bacterium | reverse complement strand
CGTCCCGGCGGTGGATGCCACACAGGCCCGCCGGATCTGGCGCACCCCCCTGGGCGGCGTCGCGGGCACGGCCACCCTGGTCGCCTACACCACCGGGACCGGCACCATGACGATCACGGCCCAGGGGCTGCAGCCGTCCACGACCTACGGCGTCATGGTCTACCGGGGCACGTGCGCGAAGCCGATCGCCGTCGTCAAACTCCCCGGCGTCCGCTCGGACGCCAGCGGCAACGCCACCGGGTCGCTCCCCCTCACCGCCCTGCAGCAGGCGATCATCTGGCACGCGAGCTGGACCGGCACCATCGCCGCCCGGATCGCCAGTGGGTCGGATGCGCACTGCGGAGTCCTGAAATACGCCGTCGCCACCCGGATCGCCGTCCCGGCCCTGGGGATCGACCTGCCGGTGGTGCTGCAGAAGGGCAGCGCGTTCCCGTACTGCAACGTGGCCATGTACCTGCCGGAGTACTACCAGCCCGGCGAGGGTGGCGCGACATTCATCTACGCCCACGCCCGCACCGGCATGTTCCTGCCGCTGCTGAACGCCTCGCTGGTGAACAACGGCGCGAAGATGATCGGGATGAAGGTCCTCGCCTGGACCAGCGACGATCACCTGTACACGTACCAGGTGATCAAGGTGCTGCGGCAT
>DAIDTV010000239.1 GCA_027457005.1 Chloroflexota bacterium | reverse complement strand
GCGCCCGGCCGTTGGCCCGGCAAGGCGCCCGCCGCGGCCCGACCGCTACCGGATGACGGTCACGCCGAGGGTCACGGTCCAGGTCGCCTTCTCGCCGCCCTGCCACGGCCGGCTGTAGGTCAACGTCAGGGTCGTGGCGCCCGCCCGAAGTGCGCGGAACGTCCACGCCTCGGAACCGGGGGCTCCCATCAACGCCGACGTCGGGGCGAGGGTCCGGTGGGCCAGCAGCGACAGGTACCGCCCGTCGAGCCGCGGAGCGTCCCAGCGGTACCCGGTCGACGCGTTCGAGCAGAGCGTCACGCGCAGGATGGCACCGGCGCGGACGGCCAGCTGACGACGCAGCGTCGCCGTGCCGCCGGATGCCTGTGTCTCGAACTCGCCGCAGCCGATCGAGATCGACGCGTCGCCCCGGGGGGACGCGTTCGCGATCCGGCCATGCGCGACGGCCGGTGCCGCCGTGTCGTCGCCGGCGAACCGGGCCTGGAACGCGGTCCAGGCAGAAACCCGCGCGAAGTAGCGGACGGTGCCGTCGGCCGCGACCGTTCGGCTGGTGACCTGTCGCCAGTCGCCCGACACCGACCGGGTCCAGACCTGGAGCACCTTGCCCGCCAGGCTCGGTTCGGTCTCGACCAGGTAGGTGGCGTAGGTCCCCGCCGGGACCACGATCCCGGAGAGCCCGAACCCGTCCGCACCCCGGACCACGCCGGCGGCGATGGAGTCGGTCAGCACGACCGGGGACGGCGCCGCCTGCACGGGCACGCCGACCATCGGCAACGCCGCCAGTGCGACCACGAGCGAGGTGAGCCGCATGCGAAACATCGAAGAAGCCTCCCTGTGACGCCTCGTCATCGTGACGTCACGCCAGTCTTGTTGGACAACCTGTTCTTCGACGCACCATGGGTGCGCGCGGTTCCCGGCCGCCTCCCTGCGTCCGGTCACGTTTCGACCTACGCTCCCGGGAGCCACTGCTCGCACGATCCGGAGGCGACGTATGAAGCTCGGGTTCAAGACCGCCCCTCAGCGGGTGGACTGGGCCACCCTCGATGCGATCTGGGGCCTTGCGGGCACGCTCGACGTGTTCGACTCCGCCTGGACGTTCGATCACATCTACCCGGTGGACGGCGATGGCGCGTGCTTCGAGGGGTGGACCACGCTCGCGCTGCTCGCCCACCACGTCCCCGCCAAGCAGGTCGGTCACCTCGTGCTCGCCAATCCCTACCGGCACCCGGGGCTCGTCGCCAAGATGGCCACGGTCATGGATCACGCCACCAACGGCCGGTTCGTGCTCGGCCTGGGGGCGGGCTGGCACGAATCCGAGATGAACGCCTACGGAATGCCGTTCGATCCGGTGCCCGTCCGGCTGCGGGAGCTCGAGGCAGGCGTGCGGGTCATCCGTGCCCTGTTCGGGCAGGAGGCCGGTGCGTGGCCCGCTCCGGGCGAGGGATCGAGCGCCGAGGTCGGCGGGGTGGCCGTGGATGCCCCGCCGTACCGGCTCTCGCACGCGCGCAACGATCCGCTGCCGCTGACGCCGGGCGGGCCGCCGATCTGGCTCGGGACGCAGGGCGAGCGGGTGGGGATGCGGCTCGTCGCCAGCTACGCCGACGGCTGGAACTACTCGGGCGGCCCCGTGGAGGAGTTCACCGGCAAGCTCGCGGCGCTCGACCGCGCATGCGAAACGGCCGGGCGCGACCGGTCGGCGATCGAGGTCTCGGTCCAGCGCCGGGTGGGCGGGACCCACGAGGAGCGCCGGGCCGCCCTCGAGTATGGCCGCGAGATCTCCCGCGCAGGGTGCGACCATCTCGTGTTCTACGTCGACCCGAGGGACGGCCCGCAGGGCCTCCGCCTGCTCGCGGACGACGTGGCGATTCCGCTGAGAGACGAGTTCGGCGCCTGAGGCACGGGTCGGCGCCCGGGCGATGGCGACCAGCCCATGCCGGGAGCTGGCCGATCGGCGCGAGGGGCCGCGTTTGACCGTCCCGGCCCTGCGGCGTATAGTTCGAAGTCGCGGGGTGGAGCAGCGGCAGCTCGTCGGGCTCATAACCCGAAGGTCGGCGGTTCGAATCCGTCCCCCGCAACCAATCCGTATACCGACCGCACGACCCTGGGACCCGCCTCCCGGGGTCGTTCTCTTGTGTCCCGCGGTTGCCGCGATCGCGCGGGCACGCACCCGTCTGGGTCGCACAGGCACGCGTCCCGTTGCGGCCCCGACCCGGCGAGGCGTGATGCCGCGCCCGGACCCTACTCGGTTCGGAACGTCACCAGCGTGGCCGCGACCAGCGCCACCGCCCAGGCCGCCAGCGCCGCGGCCTGGATCGGATCGACGACCACGCCGGGCTCCAGCGTCCCCCGCAGCAGCCCCGCCAGCTGGGCCGGCGGCAGCAGGGATGCCGGGACCGCGATCGCCTGGGGAAGATGGTCGAGCGGGATGATGATGCCGCCCAGCAGGAGGAAGACCAGGTAGAGCCCGTTGGCCACCGCCAGGACGGCCTCGGCCCGCAGCACGCCCGCCAGCAGCAGCCCCAGTGCGCAGAACGCGACGGAGCCCAGCAGCAGCCACGGCAGCGCGGCGAGGACGCCCGGGACGATTCCCCCCGGCGGCGCCCACCCGAGGATCGCCCCCACGGCGGCGATCAGCACCACCTGGACGATCTCGGTCGCGATCACCGCGAGCGTCTTCGCCGCCAGCAGCGCCGGACGGGGAAGCGGCGATCCGCCCAGGCGTTTCAGCACCCCGTACGCGCGCTCGAACGCCGTCGCGATCCCCAGGGAGACCAGCCCGGTCGACACGATCGCCAGCGCGAGGATGCCCGGTACCACCTGGTCGACCTGGCGCCCGCCCCACGAGGGCGGGGGGAGCAGCGGCACGGTCGAGAAGAACACCAGCAGCAGCAGCGGGATCGCCAGCGTCACCAGCAGGTTCTCGCCGCGCCGCGTCGTCAGGAGCAGCTCGACACGCGCCTGCGCCACGAATGCCCGCCACGCCTGCACGGCGCTCACGACCCGCCCCCTTCGCCCACCAGCCGCAGGAACACGTCCTCCAGGCTGCCCTGCCCGACCCGGATCGCGAGCGGCTCGATGCCGACCGTCAGCAGCCAGGTGCTGAGCTCGACCAGGAGGTCGCCGGCGGACGCCGTCCGCAGCACGTACACGCCCGGCCGGTCGACGCGCAGCGCCTGGACCGTGGGGAGCCGGCCGACCTGGGCGAGCCGCTCCGCGTCGAGGGGCGCGACCAGCTCCAGGCGGACCTCACGCAGCTCGACCGGCCGGGCGTGTACGT